>CALGRI010000299.1 GCA_937880875.1 uncultured Pseudomonadota bacterium | reverse complement strand
CGCCGAGCATGCTCAGGTAGTCAAATATCGAGTACTGCTTTGTGGCGGAAATAATCCCCAGTATGATCCCCACAAAACAGGAGATAAACAAGGCGCACACAGACAATTCCAGAGTTGCAGGAAATCTATGTTTGATCTCAGTCCAGACCTTTTGCCTTGTAAATATGGTTTCGCCAAGATCTCCTTTCATCAGCCGTTTCATGAACATGCCGTACTGGACATGAAGAGGTTTATTCAACCCTAAGTGTTCCCTGACTTGATGCAGGGATTCTTCTGTTGCCCTTTCCCCAAGCATCAGTTCGGCTGGATCACCCGGGGTGAGACGAAGCATGAAAAAGACGATCAATGACACGCCTAGAAGTGTTGGAACAAGAATAAAAAACCGTCTGATAATATAAGCTAACATAATGTTACAAGGCTGTGTTTGAAATGGGAAAGAGCTCTTGCAAGCTCTTTCCCTTTTTTTAGGTGTTTATTTAAATGACACGTTTTTCAATCTTACACTTCCCGTTGGATGAAGTTTGAAATTCACGACATTTTTAGTGGTGGGCCAGATAACTGTTGAATGGGCAATGGGAATGGTTCCCACTTCATCAAAAATAACCTGGAGAGCTCTTTCATAGATTTTAGTACGTTCTGCCTGATCAATTGTGATTTTACCCTTGATCATCAAATCGTGGTATTCAGCGTTATGCCACTGAGTCCTTATGGAAGGAGAGGCAAGACCGTCAAAGAGAACAGCAAGGAAATTATCTGGATCACCATTGTCCCCAGTCCATCCAAGCTGGAACAGATCCATGTCATCGGGCTGCTCACGTTGTTTTTTAAGGTATGTACCCCAGTCATAGCTGACAATTCTTGCCTGGATACCGATCTTTGCAAGGTTTGAAATCATGGCTACACCAACCTTAAGACCTTCAGGGTTGTATGGACGGGGAACAGGCATTGACCACAGCGTGATTTCGCCCAGGCCTTTTCCATCTTTAAAACCAGCTTTCTCAAGTTCCTGTTTGGCAAGTTCTACATCAAAGACATATCCCGGGATGCTTTCATTATATCCCCACATGGTTGGTGGAATCGGATTCTTTGCAACCTGGCCCATACCCTGATAGATATTATCAACAATGGCTTTCCTGTTAAGTGCGTGGGCAACGGCTTTTCTTAAATGCAGATTACTCTTCCAGGGTTCCTTGGTATGGTTGAAAGACAGGTAACCAACGTTCATGCCCGGCTGTGATATCAGCTGGAGGTTGGAGTCTTTTTTAGCAAGGGGAATATCCGCAGGATTTGGGAACTGGCAGACATTGATGGAACCGGTTTTAAGCTCAAGGAATCTTACTGAGTTTTCAGGGATAGCCCTGAAAATGGCTCGATCAAAATAGGGGCCTCCTGTTTTATCCCAGTACTCTTTAAATTTTTCAAGAACAATTTTGTCATCTTTTACCCAGGAGACAAATTTAAAAGGCCCAGTACCAACTGGCTGCCTTAAGAATTCTTTTGGATTGGAAAGAAAGGCCGTAGGGCTGATAATATCGGCGAAATCCATTCCCATATTGGCAAGGAAAGGTGCCTCTACTCTTTTGAGCTTAAATACAACAGTGTATTCGTCAATTGCTTCAATGGAACCGATGGTGCCATCCATTTCCATGGATGCCCAATACTCAGGCGTTCTATCCTGGGCAGGAATTTCATACCCTTTTCCAACGAATTTGACATTTTTTTCTTTCATCATCCTGCCGATGGAGAAAACAACGGCATCTGCATTAAAAGGTGTGCCGTCATGAAATTTGACACCTTTTCTCAAATGGAATGTATAGGTCAGGCCATCTGCAGCAATATCCCATGATTCGGCAAGGCCGGGTTCCAGGGCAGTTGACTCGTCTTTGTATGCAACCAAAGCTTCAAATATATTGTCACAGACCATAAATGAATTGCCGTCCGTCTCATAGGCAGGATCAAGCCCTACACTATCGCCGCCACGGCCAAAAACAAAGGTTCCGCCAGCTTTTGGAGCTGCGAGAACCGATCCGGAAAACAAAAACATAAATAAGGCTAATAATATTCCTATTTTTTTCATCTTTCCCCCCTTTGAAAATTGTGTTAAACAAAGAATTATGAATGATCATTTTAATGAATCATTTTTGCCTAATAACAATGTTTTTTGCTAATGTCAAAACAATCTGGTCTGATTTTTAAAATATTTATAAGCAAACCGTATTTGGTTTTATTTTTTTGTGAAATCTTAAGGATTTCTTGACCCCTTTGTTATTTTTTGTTATTTGCAATCTATTTGGGAATCTATAAGTTTTTTTTGCCCAAACGTGTCTGGAAACACACTTTGGTATGTATTTTAATTCTTTAATGGAGGATAGAATGAAAAAATTTACTTTGATTGTATTAGGCTTTTTCCTGGTTTTGTCATTTGCTTTTTCAGCAAATGCTAAAACTTTAAAAGTAGGTCTTGACGCTGATCCAGTATCTCTTGATCCCCAAGTACAGCTTTCAGGTGGTATGCTTCAACTTTCGCACTGGGTATTTGATCCGCTTGTACGGTGGAATAAGGATCATCAAATTGTACCCCGTCTTGCTTACAAATGGGAAAGGCTTGATGAACTTACAATGCGTTTTTATCTTC
>CALGRI010000298.1 GCA_937880875.1 uncultured Pseudomonadota bacterium | reverse complement strand
TTCATTTTGACAAACCCTTGAATTTTGTGCTCTTTCAGTGTAGGCTTTATAGAACCAGTCTGGACAGTATGCTTGCTTAAAGTGTAACCTATTGGGAAATACCAGGCTTGTTAATATATTAGTATCTTTGATCACAGAGTTTTAGTGTTAAATGGTTTAGATCAGTTTCTTTTGTTGTTTGTCAGGAACCAAAGAAATTTTACACCTGCTAAGTGGTTTAAGAAGGTATCAATTTCAACACAAGGAGGAAAGATGGAACCCGACAAATTTAGAGAATCCAGACAGGCAATAAATCGGTTATGCAAGGGCATTGATTTATTAATTGAGCAAAAGGAACGTGAAGCATCAACAGAGGGTCATATCGAGGTAAGTTCCCGGTTGGATGTCTTGAAGCCACAGGCAGAAGGGGAAATCCAGGAACGGTCAGTAAAAAACCTGGGTATTAAAATCAGGGGATTGTCAAATCTTATCGCAAAACTGAAACCAAAAAAGAAACCAGCCGTTAAAAGAGCGCCAAAAATCGCTATTGCCTGGGATGAAGAGCGCCTGGGACAATTGTCACCGGTTTTTTTGAAAAAAGTATTCAAGAATATGGAAAATGATGCAAAAGCCAGGGTTTGTTTTGGCACCACTGGAAAAGGGATCAGACCCAGTTATCAGATTGAATTTAGCAACAAGGAAACAACAGCGTTTACAGGCTCAGGCCACAAGCCCCAAGCAAAAACCATTTTACCCGGCACAAAAAAAATATCCCAACCCTTTTCTCATGAAGTGATTGATTCAATTCTGCACGGGAAATGAAAAAAGAAATAACAGAAAGGACAAAAGGGTAGGTATCCCTCTCGAATCATGTCATAACCTGATCTTTTCAAAGACTTTTAGGAAAGGATTGAAGCCATAAGGCTGGTCCGGGTACAATAGGACAAAAGGATTCCTTAATCTTTAGAATTTATTTTCTTCAGGATTTCCTGATAATGGGGCCTTTTTTTGTCCTGGAAAAAGATTCCAATACCATAGGGCTCATTTTCAGCCATGCGCATGGCTGTTTCCATGTTTTTCTTTTCTTTGCCCAGGTTCAGGTCATATACATTTTCTTTCAGATTTTTCCATGTTTTGTTTTCCTTGTCAAAGGTTACGCAGGGGGTCAAAATCTGAATAAAGCTGAATCCTTTATGCTGGATGCCCTTTATGATGATGTCCTTTAAGCCATGGGGATTGCCAGCATATCCCCTTGCCACAAATGATGCACCATAGGACAGTGCAAGTTTAATGGGATTCAAGGGCGTGTCCGGATTTCCCATGGGGTGGGAACTGGTCTTCATCTCATAGGGGGTTGTTGAAGAGGACTGGCCTTTGGTCAGTCCATAAATGGAATTGTCAAACAATAAAAAGGTGATATTGATATTTTTTCTTGCCACATGGGGGAGATGCCCCCCACCAATACCTAGGGCATCTCCATCACCTGCAACGGCAAACACCGTTAAATCTTCTCTGGCCAGTTTTAACCCCGTGGCCACGGGAATGGATCGTCCATGAAGGGTATGGAATCCATAGGAATTAATGAAAATCGGGGTGCGGCCGGAGCAGCCTATACCGCTGACGGTTACAATATCTTCATGTTTCAGAGAAAGTTCTCTGCAGGCCCTGTAAAGGGCATCGACAATTCCAAAATAACCACAGCCCGGACACCAGGTGGGAATATCTTTTGACCGGTATTGTAAAAAATCAAGATTTTTAACTGCTGTTAATTTTTCATCCAGGTATCCTGATCTGATTGTTTCCATTACATATCCCTTATTTTTTGAAGAATGTCTTCCGACGCCATGGGTCGGCCAGTAATAAAATTAAGCCTTTCAACGGGTCTTTTTAGAATGCTTGCTGCAAATCTGGCAAATTGTCCTGAAAAATTCAGTTCCGGGATAAGAATTTTTTTACACTTGTCTGAAAATTCAATCAAGGCTTTTTCAGGATAAGGAGAGATCATCATAGAGCTGAAAGAGCTTGCATTAATCCCCTGTTTTTGAGCAGCAATGACAGCTTCATGGGCAGCGCCTGCAGATGATCCCCAGGATATGACGCCTATGTCGAATTTATCCTTGCCCGTGATGGATATTTCCGGGGCAGGCGCCTCTGACAATACAGAGTTGAATTTTCTGAACCGCTTTTGGGTCATTTTCAGGTGGCCTGCCTGACTATAATCAGGTCTGCCATACTCATCATGTTCCAATCCCGTTGAAAAGAATATGCCCCCGGGTGTACCAGGGATTGCCCGGGGTGAAATTCCGGTTTCTGTGATCTTATATCTTTGATAATCCAAAAGCTCCTCTTTATCCGGGGCAATATTGGCATCCAGATATTTTTGTAATGGTTTTTGGGGGGCATCAATGTTCTTGATACTATTGGACAGAAAAAAGTCAAGCAGGAGCACCACAAGGGTCTGATATTTTTCAGCAAGATACAGGGCCAGAACCGTTGCATCATAGCAGGATTTTGTATCTGTTGGTGCAAGAACAATCCTGGGGCAGTCCCCTGTTCCGCCAAAGACAGCGCTGTTAAAATCACTCTGTTCCGTCTTGGTGGGCATCCCTGTAGAGGGACCAGCTCTCTGGGAGTCAATGATCACTGCCGGCACCTCTGCCATGACGGATAATCCTGTGAATTCGGTCATCAGGGCAAAGCCCGGGCCTGAGGTGGCGGTCATGGCGCGTTTGCCACCAAATCCGGCACCGATAACAGCACCAATGGCAGATATTTCATCTTCTGTCTGCAACAGGGTTCCCCCATGCTTTGGCAATTCCCTGCTCAATATTTCCATGATTTTTGTTGCAGGGGTGATGGGGTATCCAGCATAAAAAGACAGGTTGGCATCCAGGGCTGCCTGGGCCACCAGCTGATTCCCGTTTATGATCAGCTTTTCCTTCTGCTTAGGAACCCTTGCTGTTTTAAAGGAATAGGGGTCAATTTTTTTAATATTTTCTTTTGTAAAGTCAAAGCCTTCCAAAAAAGAATTTACATTGGAATCAATTACAATCTGTTTCTTTTTTGCATAACGTACTTTTATGGATTCAATAAATCCTTTCTTATCCACCTGTAAAAGAGCGGCAAGGGCTCCCAGGGAAACCATATTCATTCCCCTGGCATTACCCGTTGCTTTATGGGCAAGCATATTCAATGGAATCCCATAGGAAATTATACCAGGTTGAGCCCAACCCACTACACTTTTATCCTCTTTGTGGGGGATGGCAGGCTGGTTGTCATAGATCAAAAGGCCTGTTTTTTTTAATGAAGGAAGCTGGGAAATGGCATGGTTGTCATTTAAAGAAATTAAAACATCAACAAACTTTCCCGGGGAATAGATAGGATCTGAACTGATTCTTGTGTGGGCCACACATTTTCCAAACCCCCTGATTTCAGCCGGGTAGGAGTCAAAAGACATGATTTCAAATCCCTGGCCGCTCATGAACCGGCTTAATATCTCTCCGGCTGAAATGGTTCCCTCACCAGCGCTGCCACAAATTTCAATTACTATATTTATATCATTCATGCTTCATTGTCCTTGTAAGCGCATTAATTTTATCATTCATCATCAATATCTTCCCACCAGGTGGTTTTGATTTTTTCGCCTTGTAAATCAAAATATTTCTTGCCCACAGGTTTTATGATTTTGTGGTCTCCCAAAAGATTAAGGGCGGCAACTTCTCCCTGGGCAACGGCATTGGGCCATCCAATGGATGTGGTATAGCGGTTTATGGCAGGATTGTAAATCTGGGCGCAGGACCCGCAGGCATAAATGTCGTTTGTATTTGTCTTTAAATA
>CALGRI010000297.1 GCA_937880875.1 uncultured Pseudomonadota bacterium | reverse complement strand
ACCCCGGGAAAACCAAAGACAAAAGCGCCCGGGAAAAAAATGGTCAGGCAGCCCAGTATGAAAATTATTTTTTTATTTGCAAAGAAAGGCATAGTTTTTTTAAATCATTATAATTATTCAATTCAGGGTCATCCAATACCATTTCAAACAGCTGCTGCTTTATCTTACCAACATCAGGCCCGGGTGCCATGCCCAGGATCTGGATAATATCATTTCCATTGATCTTAAGATGGTTCATCTGAAAAGCTTTTTGCCCTTGCATCTGGGTGAACAATTTTTTCAACCTGATACGAATTTCAGAAATAGTATATGGCCTTTTAGCCAGATTCCCTTTTTTATCTGCAATCCTCATGCGCATGAAATCCCCATAATCAAGTCCTGATTTATCCAGCATCAAAAGAAGCCTTCTGGCTGCTTTCGGAGTGGTCTGATCCGTCAAGGGTCTCATATGTGTATTAATCAAAGATGTGATATAGGCAATATCCTTATTGGGAAACCTTAATCTTTCAAGATCATGGATCACGGCTTTAGTCTCATTTTCATGGCCGGCAAATGTCAAACTGCCATCCTTTTTTTTTGCAGCATCAAATTTGCCCACATCATGTAAAAATCCTGCAAGCCTTAAAACAGACAGGTTTTTGGGCAGGGCATCTCCCACCATCATGCTGTGTTCAAAAACCGTCTCACCATGATGGGGGCCGCCGTCAAGGCCATGGCAGCGATCAAGACCTGGAAAAATCTTGGACAACAGGCCTGTCTTTTTCAAGGCCTTGAAAAACAGGGAGGGTCTTTTTAATCCCATTGCCTTTATAATTTCACTGTGGATTCTTTCTTTTGCAACTAATGTATCCAGCTTATCCTTATTGGCAAGAATAAGCTCAAGGGAAGAAAGAGAAAAAGATCCGTCTATCAAGGCTGCAAACCTGCAGGCCCTGACCATTCTTGCAGGATCTTCGGCAATTCTTTTTTCAGGATCCTTTGTAAATCTGATCATGGCATCTTCAAGATCTTTTTTCCCGTTAAAGGGGTCAATAATCTTTTTAGATATTGGGTCCCAGGCCATAGAATTGATGGTAAAATCTCTCTGGGCCAGATCTGATTCAGGAAAATCAGATAGATGAAATTTTGCCCGGCCAGAAGAGATTTCAATACCGTTTATAGTACAAATGGGAAAGGTTTTCCCCATGGTTTTAACTTTCTGGTCCTTAAAAAGTGATGCCAGCTCTTTAATGGATGCATTGGTCAGGATATCAAAATCCTCAGGTTTTTTCTGCAGCAGGATATCCCTTACCGCACCCCCGGCAATATAGGCCTGGAATCCATTTTTCTTAAGGGTATCAATGATAAACCAAAGGCCTGTGTTCTCTTCTATATGAGTCAAGATGCCCTTCATGATAAAGAGCCATGGACAAATGATCTAAAGATGGCAAAGATATGGTTTTTATTTCTCATTTAAAAAAACTCTGTATAAGTACGGCGATAAAAAGGAGAACGGAAATCAATGAATTCACATGGAAAAAAGCAATATTAATATGCTTTAAATTATCAGAAGTCACAAGTTTATGCTCTATTATCAAAAGGAGTCCGATGATCCCTAAAAACACTAAGAAAACCGGGTGCATATCAAAGGAGGCATACATGGTAAAAAGAAAAACAAAAGTGAACACATGGAGCATTGAAGAAATAGCCATGGCATTTTTGGGCCCGATTTTTGCCGGCAGGGAAAAAAGGCCCTGGTTTTGATCAAAATCAATGTCCTGGCAGGCATAGAGGATATCAAACCCGGCAATATAGGTCATAAGGGAAAGGCTTAAAAAAACAATACTCCATGACAAGGTCCCCGTAATGGCCACCCAGGCGCCTAGGGGGGCAAGACTGATGGCAAATCCAAGGTAAAGATGACAATATTTTGTAAACCGCTTGGTATAGGAATAAAAAAATAAAAAAAATAATACGGGAAAGGAAAGTATAAAACAAAGGCGCGACAGCATGGCTGCACTGAAAATAAAGACCAGTGAAAAAAAAGCTACAAAAAGAAAACCTTCCTTTTTTGACAATAATCCTGAAGGGATTTCCCTTATGGCTGTACGCTGGTTTTTAAGATCAATATCTGCATCTACGATCCTGTTAAACCCCATGGCAGCAGATCTTGCCCCCACCATGGCCGTTAAGATCCAGAAAAGATCTGAAATGGAGGGCACATTGTGCTCCCAGGCCATTACCACGGCAGACAATGCAAAGGGCAGGGCAAAAATGGTATGGGAAAACTTAATCATTCTCCCATAAACCAATATCTTTTTTTTAATATATTCCATAGGTAATTGTCTCACATTTAGGGCATTTCCCGCCTTCGGACATATAATTTTCTATCTGATAAGCATATCTTCTCACCAAAAGCTCATTACAGGAAGAACAATAGGTGTTTTCAGAAGAACTACCTGGAACATTTCCTATATAAACATGAAAAAGTCCGGCTGCCTTACCCGCGGAATATGCCTTTTCCAGTGATGAAATACTTGTTGCCGGCCTGTCGGTCATATTATAGCTGGGATGAAATCTTGAAATATGCCAGGGTGTTTCCCTTCCCAGGTCATTGGCAATATAGTCTGCCATTGCACAAATTTCATTTTCATCATCATTCAAGCCAGGGATGAGAAGAGTGGTTATTTCCACCAGGATTCCCATATCTTTCATTTGTTTGATATTTTCTTTAACAGGTTCAAGTCTTGCCTTGCAATAGGTCTGATAAAACCTGTCATTAAATGCCTTTAAATCCACATTGGCGGCATCAAGAAATGGGGAAACCATTTCAAGAAGCGGAGTACTCATGTAACCATTGGTGACAAAAACGTTTAACAGACCTTTTTTTTTAGCAAGCATGGCTGTTTCAAGGGCCAGTTCAAAAAAAATGGTGGGTTCTGTATAAGTATATGAAATGCTTTCACAGCCTTTTTTCAGGGCTTCAGTAACAATGGATTCAGGAAACATTTCTTTCCCCTGGATCATCCCGATGAAATCCCGGGGCATCTGGGCAATATCGGAATTCTGACAAAAGGTGCATTTAAAATTACACCCCACAGTGGCAATGGAATAGGAAAATGACCCTGGCTTTAAATGGAACAAAGGCTTTTTCTCAATGGGATCAACGCCTTTTGCAATCACCTTTGGATATACAAGGGACAAAAGTGTTCCCCCTTTATTTTCCCGAACCCTGCACCTTCCTTTTTTTCCATCTTTTATAACGCAGAAATGATTGCAGATATTACATTTTACGGCGTTTTCTTCCAATTTTTCATAGATCAGAGTTTCCATTTTTACTGCCTCATTCGTGTCGCCAATCCAGATGCAGGGTTATAGGCTTTTGGCTTTCTCACTTTCAGCAGCAGGGGTTTTGTCCGAAATTTTGGCACGGGTTTGATCCTCATGCCAATGAGTGTTCCGAAAAATGATTTTTGAACAATTTGAAAGTTTTCTACAAACCTGGCTATCTGTCCGCAGGCAAAGGGGAATTGCAGGGTTGTCTTCCATTTTATCGGAACATTTCCCAGGATGGCAAACAAAATATGTCTAAGTTCCCAGATACTGAAAAAATGGACATGGGTATAGATATTGGGGACAAAAAAACTTTTAAGTCGCCTAACCATATTTAATGGTGCATGCCGGTTTAAAACACATAGGATAACACTATCCTTTGCTACTCTGCATGCTTCTTCAATGGCTTTGGCCGGGCGGTCTGTAAACTCAAGGCTTGTAAAAAAAAATGCAGAATCAAAGGCATTGTCATCAAAGGGAAGATCCTCGGCAACACCCCGGTGAAGATCCACCTTGTTTCCAAGTCTTTTGGCTGCCAGATCCAGCATATACTGGGACGGGTCCAGCCCGGTCAGACTCAAACCCCGATCCAGCAGAGGTTCAAGACTGATTCCGGTTCCGCATCCGATATCAAGGATACGCTGCCCTGATTGAGGGGAGAGAAGAGTCATCATTAATTTTATTTCAAGATCCAGGCAATACCTGTTTTTAACCTGGTCAAACCAGGCATCATATAACCCTGCATCTTTAAAATCAAATACATACCCCATAATTAATCCATACCTTAATCAATAATTTTTTTAATCTTTTCCATCATCTGATTAATGGCAACAACGGCCGGAGAATCATCTTCCAGTTCAAGAAGCGACCTTCTTTCCATATCAAACTCAAGAAGATTTTTATCATCGGGTATGGTGCAGATTATGGGAACCCCGATCCTTTCAACCTCATCCAGAAAAGCTTTGCTTAAGGTTTCCGGCGCACGGTTAACGATCAATCCCTTATGCTTTACAGAAAGCTTAAGATCACCCAGCATTTCATTGATTCGACCCACAGCTCTCAATCCCCTTAAGGAATAGTCTGTTACCATGAGAAGAATGTCCACCTTGCCGCTGGTTCTGCGGCTTAAATGCTCCATACCGGCTTCATTATCCACTATAAGATATTTATAATTGCCTTCCAGTTCTTCTGCAAACCGGTTAAGAATATTATTGACCATGCAATAACATCCCTGCCCTTCCTGACGGCCCATAACCAGAAGATCAAAGGCTTTCTGCTCGATCAATACCTGGTTCATGAGCATTTCAAGATACAGAATTTTATCCATACCAGAGGGAACACCCTGAGGATCTTTCATAAAATTTTCACGGATGTCCCCCACTGTTTTTTCTATACTAATCCCAAGGGTTTCACCCAGATTACTATTTGGATCTGCATCAATAGCAAGAATCGGATCATTCTGATGATTTATAAAATATCGGACCACAAGGGCTGAAACCGTTGTTTTTCCAACTCCACCCTTGCCGGACATTGCAATTACTTTACTCATATATACTCCCATCGTAATTATTTATTTTCATATTTTGATAAAATAAGGCAATCCTTGAAAAAAGCAATCTACGGTCGCCTTATTTTTTCTTTGTAAACCAGTCTTTATCCCCGTAAAGGCCGGTTAGACAATCAGGACAGATGCCCTGGGAAAAAGTGACCTGGGAATGTGCCTCAATATATGAGTCCACCTGTTTCCAGAACCCTTCGTCATTTCTTATTTTCTTACACTTTGAACACATGGGAAGAAGTCCCCTGAGTGTTCTGATTTCAATATGGGTTTTTATCCTGGCCAGCAGTTCGGCGGAGTTAAAGGGTTTGGTGACATAATCCACACCACCAACATCAAACCCTTTTAAAATATCTTGTGATCCCGTCAGGGCCGTGAGAAAAATAATGGGAATCTGTTGAGCAAAAAAATTCTTTTTTATTCTTTCACACACTTCATACCCGTCCATATCAGGCATCATGATGTCCATCAAAATCAGATCAGGGTCATTTTTTTTCACAAAATTCAATGCCTGCTGTCCGTTTTGAGCCATACCCACTTCATATCCGTTATCAGAAAGAAGCTTGCCCAGAAACTGGAGGTTCTGGGGATTATCATCCACAGCCAGGATCAGTGATTTTTCTTGATTCATAAAACATTTCCTATTTTTATTTTCAAAACCTTTATTTTCAAATTCACGGGAATTATTTTGTTATAGTTGTCATGCCAATGCAACGGCTTCTCAATTAACAAAATGCAAAATAATTAACAAGCCATTTATTTCCCATACTCCAGGGACAAGTCATGGTATTTTTTCAGTTTTTCCTGGGCCTTACCAAAAACAGTATTTTCAGGATAGGAACAATTTGAATCTGGTTGCCCTGCCCTGACACCAGTAAGCACTTCAATCCCCTCTTCAATGGTGCTGACCTTGTAAATATGAAATTGTTTTTTCTCAATGGCCTGGACCACATCTTTTCTCAAAACAAGATTTTTCACATTTGAAGAAGGGATCATGACCCCCTGGGTTTTGGTGAGCCCTTTTTTTACACAGGTATCATAGAATCCTTCTATTTTTTCATTCACACCGCCAATGGCCTGGATTTCACCCTTTTGATTCACGGACCCTGTTACAGCTATTTCCTGGCGGATAGGGATTTCCGAGAGACTGGAAAGGACTGCATACAACTCTGTGGATGAGGCACTGTCACCGTCAATCCCATCGTAACTTTGCTCAAATGTAATACTGATACTCACACTTAAGGGATAATTTTGAGCAAACATTCGCCCAAGAAAACCTGCGATAATCATTACCCCTTTATCATGGGTCTGGCCCGAAAGATCAGATTCATGTTCAACATTAATAATGCCGGGAGTTCCCATATAGGATTCTGCCGTAATCCGTGTGGGCCTTCCAAAAGCAATTTCACCCATATCATAGACAGCAAGTGCATTTACCTGGCCTATTATCTTTCCTTTTACATCCAGCAGAACGGATTGATCATCAAATTGCTCCATTACTTTTTCTTCGTAAAGGTTATGGCGAAACCTGTGCTGGCTGTGCGCCCGGATTACATATTCCTGGGAAACCACAAGGGCATTATCCTTTTTCGCCCAATAATCAGCTTCTTTTAAAATTCCAAGTATCTGACCAAATCTAAGGGAGAGTTTTTTCCGATCAGAAACCATCCTGTTTCCATATTCAATCACAGCCCACACACCATCCGGCGTAAAACTCAGCAAATTTTCTTTTTTACACACCCGGGCAATAAACCTGGCATAATTGTACAAATTCTCATCTGTCAGTTCTGCCTCATAATCAAAATCCGCCCTGACCTTAAATATTTTATTGAATCTTAAATCCGTGCTCTGCAAAATTCTAAAGGGTTCATACCCGCCCACAAGGATCACCTTGACATTCAATGGTATGGGAGCGGGCTTTAATGAAGGCATACCATAATCTGCCTGGTCAGGCATATCTTCAATACAAAGCATTGAGTCCTGCAGTGTTCTTTTTAAAGATTCCCACACGGGGAGATTCATTAAAAGTGGTTCAATATTAAGAATAAGATAGCCTTTATTGGCTTTCAACAGAGAACCTGCCTGAACCATTGTAAAATCAGTCTCAAATGTTCCCATGATTGGTTTTTTTTCAATTTTACCAAAAAGATTCTGAAAACTTGGGTTTGGCTCAAATACAACGGGTGCCCCTTTTTCCCGTCTTCGATCCACCAGGACATTGACCTGATATCTTTTCACAAGAGAACCCGTCATTTCCTGGAACTTCTTGCCTTCAGCATCCTCCTGGCCTTTACCCCCCATAAACATGGCAATATTATCAATAATATCATCCTTGACGTTTTTCAGATAGGTTTGAATATCTTTGCATTGCCTGAAATAATATCTTACAGGATCAATTAGTTCTGAAATAAGCTGTTCTGTTTTTGAAGTGACGCTCCCCTTTAAAACGACTTTCATTTCATCCCCAAGCTTAGTTGTTTCAAGAAGAGATTCATTAAGCCTTTCTTCAACGGGTACGGATTTTGTATCAATTTCCTGCCGTGCTGCTTCATCAAGGGCAAGATACGCTTCCTGGGACATGGGCTGGCCATCTGACACGGGGACAACCTGGTAATCGTTTTCTGTCCTGACTATTGATAGTCCTTTACTTTGAGCAAGATGTTCAACATCCTCAAGCAATTTTTTTTGCCGGTTTGAATATTCTTTGTAAATTTTAGCTTGATCCTCTTGAAAAGATGATGTTTCAAAAAAATCAAGGATTTTGGTCTTTAGCACTTCAATAAACTGGGTCATGCTTTGACTGAAATAGACAGCCGATCCTGCCGGCATTGTAATCACGACAGGACAATACTCATCCTCAAAATTATTAACCAGACAAAGGTCTTCCGAAGTTTCCTGGTTTTTAGCATGCTCCATAAGAAGCTTTTTGATAATGGTTGACTTACCCGTGCCTTCCAGACCTGTGACAAAAATATTATACTCCGGGCCCCTCATATTCAACCCAAAATCAATTGCTTCAACAGCTCGTTTTTGACCAATAATGCTGTCTAAAGGTTCCAGTTCCGATGTATCCTGAAAGTCAAACAGACCAGAAGGATAGTTTTTGCTCAAATCTTCTACCAAAACCTCAAATCTTTGCCCCATCTTGTCTCCTTTGCTATATTTTTTACGTATCCATTTTTTATCTGTCCACTTTTTATCAGTCC
>CALGRI010000296.1 GCA_937880875.1 uncultured Pseudomonadota bacterium | reverse complement strand
CTTGGCCGCCCATTTGTCCAGTTCTTTTGTATCAAACCTATAATTTATGCCTTTTTTAAAAACCGGCAGTTTCCCCTGGCGCACCCACCGTTCAATGGTGTCCGGGACAACCCCCAAATGTTTTGATAAATCAAAAACCGAAAGTTCCATTTATTCTTCCTTAATATTGACAGCAAAAAGCAAACTATCTGTTATAAGCTGCTTAATTCATAATCTTTTTTCAGGCCGTTATAAACCAAATAGCCATGAATGACAACCTCAAATTTTTTTATCAAAAAAAATTCACTATCTTCACGGTTTCTTCACACTGACACTGCTATTTTTTTAGCCAAATTATAACAGACAAAGAGTTACGGGGTACATATTGACAATTATTTTATTGGAATATATAATCACGGGCAATTATGATTGATATCATTTTCTTTTACCCTTCATTTTGATGAAGACTCTTTCCTTATGAGACAAAACAAGCCTGAAGGCTATCTCTCTTTGATGACTCTTCTTCCATTGGTTCTGCTTCTGATAGGTGTAATGTTTGAGTACAGCGGCTTTGATGTTTGGTGGGGCTCCCATTTTTATGATTATCAGAGCCAATCCTGGCCATTTCGGGATCATTGGTTGTTCGATACGATCATCCATGACTGGGGAAGACGGTTTATCATTTTGGTAGCAGTGCTGTGGCTGATATTTTTCTTTTTAACGTTTTTTCTTAACCCGTTAAAAAAGTATAAAAAAATTATGATCTACTTTTTGGTGGCAGCTGCTGCAGGTCCTCTGATAGTGGGCGCAGGAAAACAAACTACACATATTTATACCCCATGGGATCTGAAAATATTTTCAGGTACGCTGCCTTACATCAGAATCTTTGATCCTGTTCCCAATGGAGCACCCATTGGTGAAGCATTCCCATCCGGTCATGCGGCAGGGGGATATGCCTTTTTCAGTCTGTATTTTTTACTATTGCACCTGCGTTCACCCTACAGGATTTATGGTTTCCTGTTTGGTCTGGGTCTTGGCCTCATATTTGGTCTCGGTCAACAGGTCAGAGGAGCCCACTTCCCCAGTCACGACCTGTTTTCCATGGTCATCTGCTGGTATGCTGCTCTGATATTTTATTTTATTTTTTATCCAAACGAATGGAGTCATTGCCATTATGGCAAATAAAATTTTTAATGCACCAAAAACACGATTTGCCATGGTATTTCAACTGACAGGGATTGTGCTTGCAAGCTTTGCATTGTTGAGATCCACCCTCCTTATACGGGTGTGGGATGTTATCGATCATACGCTCTTTGAACTGATCTATATTTTTGGCCAGGGTCTGATTTTTGACATCGCCTTTATCGGCTATTTTATTATCCCCTTTGTTATCTTACTGCTGGTTTTGCCCAATAAGTGGCTCAACACTATTTTCTTCAAACTTCTGGCACAGGTAACCGGGTTTTTGATCCTATATGGCCTTTTCTTTTGCATCATCTCTGAATGGATCTTCTGGGGCGAATTCGGAGTGCGGTTCAATTTCATCTCAGTAGATTATCTGATCTACCGTCGTGAGGTCACGGATAATATCCTCCAATCCTATCCTGTTTTCTGGATATTACCTATCCTGTTCATCATAACAGCTTTTGTTTTTTTTCTGATACAAACATCTTTTGTAAAGGCAATGCTTGTTAAAGAAAAATTTTCCAAAAGATTTGTCATTGCTATCTGCATTTTATCAATCCCAGTTTCAGCATTCCTTTTTCTGAATCAATCCCAGAGAAGTTTTTCCGACAATAATTTTGTGAACGAACTGGCATCAAATGGCCCCTATCAGCTATTTGCCGCTTTCCGGAACAATACGCTCGATTACCGGCAATTTTATGAAATCGGTGATGACAAAACACTTTCAATCATACTAAAAAAACAGATCTCCGAACAAAATAGCCGATATTATCATCAAGACCTATACAACATTACCAGGCGTATTGAAGAAAAAGAGCCTCCCAAAAAACTCAATGTTATTCTGATCACAGTTGAGAGCCTGAGCTCAAAATTTCTGACCCGTTTTGGGGAACAAAAAAATATTACACCCTTTATGGATGACTGGTTTAAACAAGGAAAGCTATTTACAAATTTTTATGCCACCGGCACAAGGACCAACAGAGGCCTTGAGGCTATTACCCTGTCCATCCCCCCGACACCGGGTCGCTCAATTATAAAGCGACCGGATAACGGCAATATGTATAGCCTGGGCAAAGTATTCAAGGATAAGGGATATGATACAGCCTTTCTCTATGGCGGACGAGGATATTTTGATAATATGAACACCTTTTTTTCTGGAAATGGTTACAGGATTGTTGATCAAAATAGTTTAAATGATGAAGAAATCACTTTTAAAAACGCCTGGGGTGTTTGTGATGAAGATCTCTACGACCGTGCCATTTATGAAGCCAACCTGAGTCATGATTCAAAAACGCCATTTTTCTTCCAGATAATGACAACCAGTAATCACCAGCCCTTTACTTACCCTGAAGGAAAAATTGATCTGCCCCCCGGGGAAGGCGGTTCGGGTAGCGGCAGAGATGGTGGTATAAAATATACAGATTACGCATTGAGCCAGTTGATCCGAAAAGCAAAAAAGCAACCCTGGTTTGATGACACTGTCTTTGTGGTCGTGGCGGATCACTGTGCCGCCAGTGCCGGCAAAATCGGACTACCCGTCAAAAAATACCATATTCCTTTGTTTATTTATGCCCCTAAACATATTAAAGCGGAAGAGATAGATAGGCTTTCAAGTCAGATAGATATAGCGCCAACCCTGCTTTCTTTGCTTGATTTTTCCTATGATAGCTTCTTTTTTGGAAAGGATATCCTGGCACCGGGCTTTAAAGGAAGAGCTTTGATTGCAAATTATCAGAAACTGGGCATATTGCATGGCAAAGAACTTTTAATCCTGGCACCGGGGAAAAAAATTAGCCTCATTGATACAGACTCAAAGGAACCTTCTCTTAAAAAAATAAACTCTTCTTATCCCTTTGTTAAAGAAATGATGTCATATTACCAGGGCGCTGATTATGTCCTTAAAAATAGATTGAACCGATGGTCTGATGAAAGAGCTGATCGTGCTGCAAACAAAAAATGACAATAACAGACCATAAAAATTATCCTTTTTCTTTTTCTATGATAGACATTAAAAAAATTGATCCCTCTCCCTATCAGCACCGCAAATACTTTGATGAAAACAGCTTAAAAGAGCTTGGCGCAAATATTTTGCGTGATGGCTTGATCGAACCCATTGTCGTCCGGCCGCAAAAAAAAGACAGGTTTCAGCTTATTGCAGGCGAACGAAGATTAAGAGCCATCAAAGATTACACGGATATAATGAATATCCAGGCAAAAATCGCAGAAGTAGACGATCTTCAGGCGCAAAGGATAAGCACGGCAGAAAACCATTTAAGGCAGGATTTATCAGCCATTGAGTCCATTGAAGCCTTCATTGGCATCATTGATGTGGAAATGGGCAAAGATGCCGAGTATTTGACGGTGGGTAAAACACCCCTTGAAAGGGTGCATAAATTGCTGTTAAAGCTTGATTCCATAAGGGTTAGCAAAGATAGGGGGTCCCTGGTTTCCAAGGAGGCGGATGACCTGTTCCACAAATATGTAGAACAGGTAGAGTCAATTTTCAAAAACCTGCCAAAACCCTTGAAGTGGCAGTCTTTCCTCATACATGACCTGGTTTTATTAACCGACATTCCCTCAAAAGTTCAAAAAGCATCCGCTAAACACAAATTAAACAAGGCCCAGACAAAAGCTCTTGCAAGAATTGAGAGGGCATCTGAAAAGGTTTTTAACGATATCACCCAAAAAGGTTCCATCCAGTTAAAACGCCGGAATAATGATCTTTTGCCAGAACTTAAGCTCAATGAAGTCAGCGCAAGAGAAATCCAGGTATTTGCAGAAGATCTGGAAAAAGCAAATAAGACAAAAGAACAAAAAAAAGATGCTCCACAGAAGGAATTTTCCGCTCAAATCAAGGTTGCTTTGATGACACGCCTTGGCATCCCGCATGTTCGCATTTCCAAACGCTTAAATATCCACAGAGAAACAATTTCAAAACATGCCAGAGAAAACCATGAGCTTTTTAACGAAATTTTTCAGGAATTTAAAGCCGGGGCCATGATCCCTGATATTGCTCAAAAATATTCTATTCCCCAGGCTCTGGCATGGTCAGTGGTCCTGCAGGAAAAAACAGACCAGGAACGGTTCAAGGATTTGAACTGGGGATTGCGTACCTGGGATCAATGGTATTTCAATGATGTGGATCACAGGTTCGGAGATAACTGGCCCGGAAGAATCCCGGCCCAGCTTGTGGCTCATACTCTTTTTTATTTTACACAGGAAAACGATCTTGTGTTTGATCCCATGGCAGGCGGGGGTGTGGTTGCAGATACCTGCCTTGCATTTAACAGAAGATGCTGGTCTTTTGATCTTTTAAACCGGATTAATACAAGACCTGAAATAGAACCCTTTTTGTGGGACCCTGAAAAACTGGCCTGGCCAGTTCCTGCTGTTAAAAAACCGGATCTCATCTTTTTTGATCCTCCTTATTTTAAAAAAATGGCAGACCATTACATAAAAGGAAGTATTTCAGATTTTTCAAAGCCCCAATATTTAAAATTCTTTAAAGATATTTTTTCTCTCTTGAAAGACAATTCAAAACCATCTACCCGTATTGCATTTCTCAATGCAGACTTCAGAGATTTTCAAGGTATCCCGGCAACGGATGAAGCCCCTGAAAACGCCATCCTGGTTTTAGAATATGCGAAACTGCTTGAAAACTGCGGATGGAAAATCACGCATTTAATCGACTCTCCCCTTTCCACGGAAAGGTTTTCCGGAAACATGGTAAGCCACATGCAGGACAAAAGAACCCTGGGCATTATCAGAAGAACTTTGATCATTGGGAAATAAAATATCCTTAACAAAGAGGTAAGAAACGACTTCTGATTTTAATCTTATTTGTTGATAAAATTAATTTTTAATTTGTGCTTGTGATAAAGGTTCCATACAGAGTTCCTTCCGACTATCAGGCGCATTTAATAAAAAGAGCTTAAAAATACCATTTGAATGCTTGAATATTGGGGGAATAATGAATAGTATTTTTAACTTTTGTCCGGTCAAAATTTAAAAGATATCCATTGAATTTGATGAAAGTTTTTCTCCAATATGGTTTCCAGGGGCCTTGGCTTATTTAATTTTACCATTTCCCGTTTAATTGAATTATTATTTTTAAAAGTTATTTACTTTGAACCATTGTTTATATTACTGTAATTTTGGGTATAAGAATTTTAATAAGAGGAGGTGCTTAATCTCCAAAATAGTTGAATGGGAAATTTATTTTTTTGATTTTGCTTTTTCTCATATATTTGAATTATATTTTTAAAAATCATTTGCTTTGCATCACAACACATATTAATGTGATTTTGGGTATAATAATTTTAAAGGAGGTTCCACTTTGTCTCCAATATAATTTCCTGGGAAATTTTAAAATTGGATTGTTCCATTTTCCATATAATTGAATATTTTTTTGGGGAAATTATTTGCCGAATACAATATATTTGTATTCTTGGACTATGTCTCGAATTGGTTCCCAAATTTTAATGATTCCATTTTGTACATCAAAAACTTTTCCATGATTTTTGGAAGAAATAGTCTTCATTTGAGGAAAGTTTCTATGAAATTCTGGCTGGTTATTGTATCTCTCCATAAGCATTTGTTCCGTAATATCAGAATCGATTTCTTCTTCCATTTTCAGAAACAGGGTTAAAATTTTTGAATTTATTTGATGTTGTTTGTTTGCCCAAGCAGGTAGCCTCCGATGCATTTTGTTAATTTCATGCCTGACTAAATCTTCGCCCAGTATTTTTACGGCATGAAATTGTTCTTTTGCAGTTGAAGTATTTCGGCTATCGGAATGTGTTTGAAAATGCACGGTCTCTAATTTATGGATTTCCAAAAGCAATTCAAGGGCATCCCCGTGAAGTTGCTCCTTTGTACTCCCATCTCCTAATTGGGATATGTCTGTAGTCAATTGCTTCGCCATTTTTTTAATTGTTATAATGATATCTTTCATGATGAATTCTCCTTTTCTATCATAAGATTTAAAAAAATATCCATTAAGTACGTATAATATTAAATAATAACTTATAAGTCAATAAGTTTTTAAATAAGTCTCGTAGTCGAGATAAATTCCATGATAGATTAATCCTAAATCTGAATAAGATTACGCTATATGAGCCAAGAACGGCATTGTAAGCCATTATTGCATATTCCTGTATAATATATACATCACAGATTTACAGATTCTTGGATAAAAATTTTCAGGGCCTTGACCAAGATCCGCTTACTCTAAATAAGTTGAATGGGATCTTGATTTTTTTTTGCAAATTGACAAGCTATTTGAACTTTGCTATGGGATTGTAAGGAATTAATAATCCACGCCAAAGCCGAAATGATGGGTAAAATACTATTCGTCATGAAGATAATAGAAAATAATTAAATGAGGTGATCATGAAACCTAAATATATTTTTCTTGCTATTATTTCTTTAACATTCTGCCTTTATGGTTGTGTAGAGAGCCAAAAAGTTGTCATTGCTAAATCAGGGATTCATTATGTAAAACCACAAACTTCAAAAGATGTAATACAGGGTGAAAAGGTCAAATACCAATTGTGGTATGATAAAGATAAATGGGATATTATCTATAAGGGACATCCTTGGTATGAAGAGATTGAAGGTATGATGAAAAACAAACGAGTGATTAATGCTATGGCTATTGTTCATAAATCTCAAGAATTATTTTGTTTCGTGAAAGAGGAACGTATACCTAGTCCATTTAAAACAATTTCCACTGTAATACATTCGCAAATGAATATTACAAATGAAGAAATAAGGAAGGTAAATGGCCAAGATGTTCTGTATATAAAGGGATATGCAAAACGTGACGACCCCCCAGGAACAAGCAACATGATAGTTCTTACTTATTATTTAACAAACAAATCAGGTACGGTGACGGTTAGTATATCAACTGGAAAGAATTTAATTTCAGAATATGAATCGGAAATATTCTCTTTGTTAAACGGACTTGTTGATCCTTCTTTAGAGACACCACTTCCAATGGATGATGGCATTGAGTCAAAACTAATAAAATTAAAAAATATGCAGGATAAAGGTTTGATTACCCAGGAGGATTACGACAAGAGTAAAGACAAGCTACTAAATAAATACTAAAAGAAAATCCATCCTGTTTTGTGTTCTTGGTGTAGCGGAGTCAACAGAAAGAAAAAATGGTAAAAATATTTGAATCAACTTTAGGGGAAATAAAAATATTATAATAAGAATGTGGGGTGACTATGAAAAAAAATGTTCTTGTGATCTTTTTGTTGATATTAATGGGGTGTGCTACGTCAAACTATAGTATAAATATTGGGCAGGGAATCAGATTGATTAAAACAGAATCTCTCAGCCATTAAATTTTTTACCGCTACAGTATTGCACCGGAAGCAATGTGGTGCGTTTCAAAGGAGAACTTAGATAAAATAAAAGCAGATACTAAAAAACTTGTATGTTCGGGAAAAACACAGGGGCGGGCTATCTTTCATCTGTTCTATGATCTAAAGGGAAATCCGTTAGGGAATACCCAGGTTATACAAGGTGAGTGTGGATATTCTGGGGGGAAAAGCTATAAATACATGACCGGGAAACTCTGCCAAACAGCTAATATCAAAAATGATATGCTGCTGTGTTTTTAATATATTATTAAAATTATAGTGCAAGATTGGCTTGTAACAGGGATTGAGGCTCATATAGAGCACCAGTGGGATGAACTTTATTATTCAAAATTAGTGGGTTATACCTATTTACAATAAAATTTTATTTTGATACTGCATTATTGGTCAAACCATATACTTAAAAGAAATCTGCACTTTACCGAGTAAGAGGGAGTAGCAAATGAAAAATAAGTTTAAAATGGCTATCGGATTTTTCTTAGTATTATTATTGTTATCCAGTTGTGTACAAACTTCTCA
>CALGRI010000295.1 GCA_937880875.1 uncultured Pseudomonadota bacterium | reverse complement strand
ACAGGAAAAGAATTAAGTAAGGTGTCCCCGGATTTATGCCTTTTCCACTGCCATCCTCAATTGGGTGAAGATTATGAGCAATACAGAAATTCAAGAAATTGATGATGGTTTGGAACTTGCCAGGAAAATGGCAGAGGAAGAAGAAGGAATAGGAAGAAAACCCCTGGGGTTTGAAAAATGGGTGATTCCCTTCATTGCAGTTACCTGGAGCTTGTTTCAGTTGTCCATAGCCAGCTGGTTGATCCTTGATTCGACCTATATCCGGTCAATCCATCTTGGGTTTGCGTTATTGATTGTTTTTTTAAATTTTCCTCTTTTCAGAAAAAAAAAATTTGGGTTGAGGTTCTTGTCTGCCACGAAAAGGATTCCTGTCTTCGATTATATTGTCGCCATTATTGCATGCCTTTCAGCGCTTTATCTTGTGCTGGATTTTGAAGGAATTACCACGCGGTATGGTGCGCCGATTTCAAGGGATATTGTCATTGGCATCCTTTTGACGATCCTGCTTCTTGAGGCGGCCAGAAGGGTTATTGGACCGGCGCTACCCATTATTGCCATCTTTTTTTGTGCGTATGCCTTTTTGGGACCCCATATGCCGGATGTTCTTGCATTTAAAGGGGTGTCGTTAAATCGGTTTGTGGGACAGATGACCATGTCCACGGAAGGCATTTTTGGTATTCCTCTGGATGTTTCGGCCACCATTGTTTTTCTATTCGTGCTTTTTGGCGCCATGCTGGACAAGGCTGGGGCAGGGCATTATTTTATTCAGCTTGCCTTGAGTCTTTTGGGCGGTTTCAAAGGTGGTCCTGCAAAGGCGGCCATACTTGGAAGCGGGCTTACCGGAATGGTATCAGGTTCCAGCATTGCCAATATCGTTACAACCGGAACCTTTACCATACCCATGATGAAAAAGGTGGGTTATCCAGCCACCAAGGCCGCCGCTATTGAAGTGGCCGCCAGTACTGATGGGCAGCTGGCACCGCCCATTATGGGAGCTGCGGCATTTATTATAGCCGAATATGTAAATGTGCCCTATGTAGAGGTGATTAAGGCCGCAGCCATCCCCGCGTTTGCCTCTTATGCCGCATTGTTTTATATTGTCCACATTGAAGCATCCAAATTGGGGTTAAGGGGGATGCCGAGAAAAGAACTCCCTGTGTTTTTTAAGACCCTTTTAAGCGGGCTTCATTTTATGATCCCCATTGCATTGCTACTTTATGAACTGGTTGTGGTGAGACACTCTCCTGAACTGGCTGCATTTCGCGCCATCGGGCTCATGGCCCTTGTGATGATATTTCAGGAACCGATCAAGGCATATATCGCTAAAAAACCCATTGCCCCTGCAATAAAAAAAGCGATTGTTGATATTTTTGCAGCCTTTGCATCAGGCGCCCGCAATATGGTTTCAGTGGCCCTTGCAACTGCTGCAGCCGGCATCATTGTCGGAGTTGTATCACTTGGGCTGGGAGGACTTATTACAGAAGTCATTGATGTCATCTCCATGGGCAATATTTATCTCATGCTGGTCATTACTGCATTTGCAAGTCTGATAATTGGAATGGGACTGCCGACAACAGCAACCTATATTGTTATGGCATCATTGACTGCCCCGGCAATTGTGACCATAGCCGGTGCCCAGGAATGGTTTGTGCCGTTAATGTCAGCTCATCTGTTCTGCTTTTATTTTGGAATTCTTGCAGATGATACACCGCCTGTCGGTCTTGCCGCCTATGCAGCAGCAGCCATTGCAAAGTCGCCGCCCATTGCCACGGGCTTACAGGGATTCATGTATGACATACGAACGGCAATCCTGCCCTTTATGTTCATATTTAATTCTGATTTGATTCTGCATGAAATTACATCCTGGTCCCAGGGGATATTGATTTTTGTCATGGCGTGCATTGGAAATTTTGCCTTTGCCTCGGCAACCCAGGGATGGTTTGTGGCAAGAAACAGGATATGGGAAATACCCTTGTTTTTAAGTGTTACCATTTGTGCCATGAGGCCCGATGCCATTGCATCCCTGGTCGGACTGCCCCATGATCAGCGGTATTATGTTTATCCTTTTGCCCTTATTATCTTTGGTATCCTCTATCTTTTGCAGAGACCAAGAATTCCCAAAGGTGCGGGCAGGACTACCAAAGAGGCTTTTGGTGGATTTTAATCATTCTTAAAGGAGAAAGCCATTGGATACTATTAAAAAAATTCTTGTTCCCCTTGCATTTACAGATTATTCACAAGGTGTTTTTAACTGTGCAGTACAAATGGCCTTGAAGAATGATGCCAGTCTTATTGTTTTAAGTATCATTAATTCAAGGGATATTGAATCAGTGAAAACAATTGTTTCCATGGGCTATGATGTTGATGCAGAACACTATGTTGAAGAGATCCGCAAGGAAAGAAAACAAAAACTCAACAAAATGGCAGATAATGCCAAAATTGACAAGGATAAGGTTAAAGTCATGTTCAAAATTGGAAATCCTGTTGATGAGATTTTAAAGGTCATCATTAAAGAATCGCCTGATCTTGTTGTCATGGGAACGAGGGGGCGTGGCAATCTGGAAAATATTATTATGGGATCTGTTGCTGAAAAAGTTTTTAAGAGTTCTCCTTTTAATGTGCTGTCTTACAGGGATGAAGATGTTAAAAAAAGCCTGACAAAAAGACTTCATTTTTAACATCAAGCTGTTTAAACGAACCGCTTTTAAATTTTGGGAATCAGTATTTAAAAATGATTTGTTTTTTTTAACAGCTTAATATGGGATAAAATAGCATTTTGGAGTCCATTTTTGACTGCCTCAAGCTTCTCAGGATAAACATTACCTTTTTTTTCATCCATATACACCTTGGATATTTCAGTGGGAAGAACAAGGATGCGGTCACCCAGGCGGCAAAGTCGTCTGCAAAACTCTTCTTTACCCTGGAACACCTGATTTTGAGCCACGCTGGTCTTTATTCCGGGCAAAGAGATGGTGCCAAGCTGTTCCAGCCATAACTCAATGGCCTTTTTCCATTTTGATTTGTCCAGAAGGGCTGTGCCAAGATTAAAAACAGGAGGTGATTCAATCCCTTTGGCCTGCTGTCGTGAAATGTTATAGGAATGGATATCATATATAATACAGATACCAAAGCGATCCAGAAGATTTGCAATACAGGTTTCCATAAACCTGTAAAATGATTCATAATTTCCTAAGCTTTTTTCATTCATTTCAGGGGTTGGCAAAGTATTGTATACCCGGGTACCCCAGAATCTTTCAGGTGTAAGAGGCAATGCCATTTCCCGGGAACGGTTAAGATCGTAGACAGCCCTTGATTCAAGTGCCCAGACAGCATTGCCCAGGCCCTTTATCATCAGATCTGTGCCTGTATCCTCTTCAAATCTACGCTGGTCAGAATCAAGGGCCATAAGAGGTCGCAATTCTTCCCTGACATGATGTCCGGCATGGATGGCAGTGGCAATAAATGGAAGAGAAAAATCAAGGCGATAAGCAAATCCTTTCAAAGGATCTGTTCCTTGAATGATATTGGCAAGCTGCTGTGGTTTTCCTTTTTTTTTAGTGTTCAAAATACAATCCCTTAGTCTATATTGTAACGTGCCAGTGCAGAGGTTACAATATGGTCGATGAGTTTTCGATAATCTTCCATGGGGCCATCAGAAGAAGGATAGTTCAAGGAAAATATCTGTGGACTCCAGCTTTTCACAGGTTTTAAACCGGGTATCCCGTTCACTTCAATGATTTTCATTTTGCCATTGGCATCAAAGCGCATGTCAGCCCTGACATGATCCAGGCAGTTCAATGCTTCCATGGCCTGACGACAAAGTTCAATAAGTTCTTCTTTTTCTTGGGAAACAGGTTTTATCTTTGTTACGCCAACCCCTCTTAAGTCAGTTCTCAGGATTGGATATTTACCAAACATGGAAGGATCAACCACAACTTTGCCGGGTAAAAAGACTTGATGCGCCCCATTTCCCAGCATCAAAACTGTATATTCATCTCCGGGAAGGTATTCCTCCACTAAGGCAGGCTGGTCAAAAGTGTTTACAATATAGTCTATTCTTTTTTTCAGCTCTTCAGGTGAATTGACAACGCTTTCATCGCTGATACCTACTGACCTGGATTCATAACTGGGTTTTACAAAAGCAGGATAAACAATGTCCGGAAGGGCATCACAAGTTCCAAGCTGGTAATGGTAGGGAACTGAAATTCCTTTGCTTTTTAATATCTTATGGGTGCTTGTTTTATGAATCAGGTTTTTCATGGTTTTTGCATCGGGTCCGATATAGGGGATGCCTTTATCATCCAAGATATCGGCAACCCATTTTTCATCACCTTCGCCCATACCAATGGTCTCTGATTTGCCAGATATATGATAAAGAGCGCTCCAGGCAATATCGAAAGTGTTTTTTTCAAGGCTTGAGTAAAACTCATCCATATTGGTAACAAAAGCAATTTGTGCATTTTTTCCGGAATCATCAATTGCTTTTTTGATACTTTGGGTGACGTTGATATCCCCCCAGCCCTGGGCATCACCTGCCGGGCCTGTAATTAATAATATTTTTTTCATTAAATTTAAACCCTTTACAATATTATATGTATAAATTAATCTTAAACTTCAAACAGTTCAGGATCCCATTCATAAGCAGCCAGGGCTGCGACCGTTTCCGGAGAAATATTTTTCAGCAGTCTTACATAGGCATCAATTCTTTCCGGTTCCCAAAAGACTCTGGATACAACCTGCATGTCAATTTCAGGAGAAAAAACATCTGTTTTGCCAGGAGCTCCAACTACATGATCGGCCATCCGCTGGTTTGGATTGAGAATTATAACATCCCCTTTTAAGTGTCCAGATAAAGCATTTTGAAAAAGATCTCTGCAATATCCAAAATGGGTGCAGCAAAGCGCGGCATAAATTTTTCCAATAGGATTGTGTATCTTTGAAACTGCTTCTGCAACATTGGTATTGATCATTTTTGCAACATCGCTGCCAAAGGGATTTCTCTCAATTTTTCCTGCAAGATTTGTGCACCCCTGATTGAAAATGCGGTTGGGATCAATACCCATTTTAACAAGTGTTTTTTGATGAGATTTTTCAGCAATGGTTGTGGGTGTGCCAAATATAATCACCTGGCTGTCCGGATCAGACATAAGATTTTCATGGATCAATTCAATTCCATGCTCCACTATTCCTGAAACTTTGGTTTTTGTGTCTTGACTATAAGAAGTAAAAGGATAAATTACTGAAAGTGTATTGCAGGCAATGAGGATCATGTCCGGTTTAAAATTCTCCATGGCATTCATGGCATTGTTAAAAACCTGCGCCCTTTGATCCATGGTCTCAAAATGATTATACCCCTTATCCTGTTCAGGCCAGGCATTGAAATAAACCATTGATACATCCTGCCAGGGTGAGGTTTTTTTCAGATGTGCTGCAACCCGGGCAAAGACTGACATGCCCCCCAATCCTGAATCCGTCACCAGAATGGTTTTTCTGGAAGGAATCATTTTTTTTTCTAAGGGGCCCATTAAAATTATCCGACTATCCGATTGTCTTGTGTTTTGCAGGTCAACCACTCATTGATCAGCCATTGTGCCCACTCAGGGGAAGATTCAAGTTCTCCCTCCAAAAGACGACTCATAAAATCTTTCCAGTGATGATAATGCTGCATGGTGGTCAGCCTGTTGCGAAACATTGCAGCGCCTTTTTGAGGCTCAGTCTTTATCTTTTCCATGATCATGGATATTTCAGTAAAAAATCCGTTAACGCCATAGTAGTTAAGAAATCCGTTCCATGCCGCATCAAGCTTTTTGTCATCATGTAAAGGCATTGATATTTCTTTAAATTTGCCCCAGAAAGTTTGAAGCCCGGCTCCTTTTAAACAGGACAGCCCGGGATCATGGATCTCATAGGGGACAAGTTCCAGGGAGACAAGAGAGCCTTTATTTAAACCCAGGTTAACAAGATAACCAAGTTTTCGATAGTAAAGGTCGGTTGGTTGATAAAAAACAAAATTTCCCAGGCTGTAAACAATAGGGGTATTCTTATAAAATTGAATGCCCTGGGGAACATGGGGGTGATGGCCGATAACAATATCAGCGCCAGCGTTTACCATTTGTTTAAAAGCCCTGGCAACATAAGGCGGTGGAAAAGGAATATATTCAATTCCACAATGGGATATAATGATTATGAAATCTACTTCTTGCCGAAGTGTCTTAATGGTATCTTCAACCCTTTGCAAATCCCAGCCCATAACACCTGGGCCTTTCCCGGCTGAGGTGAGATCTTCTCCTTCGCTGAAATTGACAATGGCAATTTTAGTATCATTCACTATTATCACAAGGGGGGCTGCAGCCTCTTTAATTGACATTCCTGCACCTGTCCATTGAATATGATTACGCTTTAAAACATCCATGGTATCTTCAAATGCATCAATTCCGTAATCAAACACATGATTGTTTGCCAGGGTAACCACATCAAAGGGGACAGATGTCAAGGCTTTAATGTGACGTTGTTCACCTTTGAATACAGCACCGCTTTTAAAGACAGGTTCTCCTTTGTCACTTAAAGGGGACTCAAGATTTACAATGGAAAGATCAGCAGATCTTAAAATGGGCATAAGATCTCCATAAACTGATTCCGGATGGGTTTCCATGATATCCTTGAACAAGCGAATGGGTGCCCAGTCACCGGCAATACAAACTTTTGTAGTCGTTTTTCTGGAATCTAAAGCCGTTTGGTCGGCTGTCCAAGTTCCTTTTTCCCAGTCAAATGATGATATTGTCGGCATGTTGCCCCTCCTTTAAAGGCTTTTTATTATCATAAAAAACAATTAAAGCATAGTGAATTAAAGCGTGTCAGCAGGGTGATAATAAGTAGATATAAAAATTTTCAGATAGTTAAAACTTAAATATTTGCTCTTTTTCTAAAAGTGGCAAATCTTCAAGTTAAATGATGATCCAGGTTTGTAATTTTTTTTGTTACATCATAATCATAGGGGGGATATTCAAAGATTTGATTTCTGGATTCTGTTTCGCTTAATGAGTATCCATAAATTGATTCATACTCGATTACATCTTCGCCCATATCGTCAATCTGTTGGAGGTAATCATGGATACTTTTGGATTCAATGATGATGACTTTTCCCATTTTCTTTATAATCGGACTATGCTCTCTTGTCGCATCATGATCAAATTCAAGGATTCTTCTGCCGTCATTGGTAATGCCGATGGTTCTGAATGTAAGACTTTTGCCGACTCCCGGAAGATTGAGGACATTCCTGTCAGAGGCCAGGAACGGGATGTCGGCATCTGTTCTTAACTGGGAAATATTATCAACTATATTTTCAACATTCAAGGGCAGTTGTCTTAAGGCCGGAGAAAATTTATCCGGCAAAAGGCCAATAATCTTTTCTTCCATACCTTCCTGGACCAACCGTGCATTGGGTGAAAAAAGGTGATTATTTTCCATATAACCTTTAACAGTAAATGAATAATAGGAAATAATACCGATATCGTTGAGTACTTTTCGAAGTTTTGCCGTATGCCCCCTTCTTGATGCAGCAGATGTAAAAACCAACTGGTTGGTTACAATCCACCCGGCTTTATGCAGCTGGCTTACACTGAATTTTGTTTCAGGGGTTATTTCCATGGGAGATTCAAAATGAGTCTGAAAAACAAATTGTTGAATGCCTATTTTTGACGCTTTTTCTTTGAATTCGGCAAGTATGTTTACAAGACCTGCCTGGATTCTCATGGGAAGATAAACCGGAAGCCTGGTACCCAGCCTTACTCTTAAGATTTGTGCGTATTTTTCTCCATCTTTTCTGTTTATATTGGCTTTACGCTTTCTTTTGGCCATTTTATAAACGGCTTGAAGGATTTTTCTAAGCGTTTTATTGGTGCTCATCAGTGCATCACCGCCAGTGATAAGCACGTCCCTTAACTGGGAGTCATTTTCAAAATAGTTGAGGGACGTTTCCAAGTGGTCGTCAAATGAGTCCCTGGGTTTTAAATTTTCAAGGTCAAAACTCAAATCGCCATGTTGAAAACCATACATTCTCTGGCAGATTGAACACAGTCCGCCACAGGCTCGCCCCATGCTTTTGGGAATTAAAATGGCAACATAGGGGTATCGCCTGTGGATACAGATGTCCGGAATTATCCAGCCGGCAGCATTGGGTTTGCCGGGCTCCACAATATCTTCTTTTTCCCATGCATTAATATTTCCGAATTCATGGACCAGTTCCTTTGAATAGAGCATATACTGCCGGATGGCAAGATCAGAACCCAGGGAAACAGGTGAGGCATGTGTGTCCAGAAGCGACAGGTAATATGGATTGACGAATAAGGGAATCCCGACTTTTTGGGCCTGTTTCATGTTGTCCATTACTTCCCTGTCAAGGGAGTAGCCAAGCATTTCATTTAAGGCCTCAGGCGTTCTGACTGCGAATTTGAGATGAAATTTATAATCATTCCACCATATTTTGGCAAGGGCCAGCTTTTTTTGGCTGGACGTTCCTTTTTTAAATCTATACCGCTTGCTTTTTACTCTTCTTTCATCAATTATTTTTATGATGATTTTCAGTATATGAAGCTTATTTTTTCCCCTTTGCCAGACGACTTCTGGGTCAAGGCCTGAAGAATACCTGTCCATCCATATTGAAATTTCAATTTTATTCGGTGTTGAATTTTCATGCCCGGAAAACTGCCTGAAAAGGTGAATCATATCATAAAAGTAGGCAGGTGTGCCTCCACTGGTTCCTTTGTGAGCACATTGCATGAGAATGGCAAAGGGATCATTTTCCACAATTTCGCCTTTGAGATTAAGATCCTTGAATTGTCTACCGGAATGCTTGATATAATCCAAGATGCGAATAGCAGCATAATCCTTGGATCTCAGCTTTTCAAGCTGAGTTTTTCCGATTTTTTCCCGGGTAAAATACAAATATGCTTCTTTGTTTTCGGAAAGGATATCTAAGGCCCATGTCTTTAATTTCTTTTTTGCCTGGCTAATAGCATTTGAAGTGTCGATGATGTCTTTAAGGCCTGGGTTCTCTTTAAATAATCGTTGCATCAGTCTGTATGCTTTTACATTGGGAAGGGTATGTTTTAATTCATTTAAAAAGGGCATAATATTGACTCTTTGCATCTTAATTTTTGTCAGCGAACTGCAAGGATATTATCAGAAACTAAAACCCATGTCAAAAATGGGGGAAAAATAAATATCTGCCTCGACGATATGTTTTAGCCATTTTGGATATATGATTGAGTAATCGTGACAGAACTCACATTGGAATGGGTACTATTGTTGGAATGATATCAGACAGAGGCTTGCTGCAATCTTTCTGCAAGCCAGATTTTGATAATTGATTGTCGAGGAACACCGAGCCGCTTAGCCTCTTTATCCAAAGAATGAATCATCCAGAGTGGAAAATCAACATTGACTCTTTTTTGTTCCTGTTCAAGTCTTGCCAGCGCCTTTATCTGCGCCTTATTCAAGCCATGTTTTACAGAGGCTTCTTGAACCATTGAAGGAATGTCGGTTAATAAAATCAGATCATGTATCAGAAAAGACTGCCATTTCAACGGCTTAGGTAGATTTTTGAAAACCATCTCTACCTGTTTAACAAATTTGTTAAACAATAGCTCTGCCTCCTTAGAAACCATTGAGCCTCTATCCTTGCTAACCCTTATGGAATCTAACTTTGACAGCAATTTATGCACCCTTTCAAGGGGTGTTTTCCCTACCGTCAAATACTCAGGCTCTTTGCCCATTTCCACATCAATGATTTCAATGGTTGATTCAATGGATTCTATGGCAGATAAATCTTCTCTTAAAAGGTTTTCTACAGCGCTTATTCTCCTTGCCTGAAGATCATCTACGACTGCGATCTTTGCCTGGATATTGGTCATATCCGTGTAATCTTTAATGGCTCTGAACCTTCGTTCGCCTGCAATAAGCTGAAACCTGCCTTTTTTTTGTGGCCTAACAATAATCGGTTCAATCAGTCCATCCCGCAATATACTTGCAAAGTATTTGCGGTGTTGATAGGGACAAGGATCAATCTTTTTAATGTCTATCATGGGAAAAGAAAAAGGATAATTTTTATGGTCTGTTATTGGCATGATCCAAATCCCCTATAAAAAAATTTCATTGCACTGGTTTAAAAGTATAGATGTTTTATAAAAAATATTATCAAAAAAGTAAAACCAAATGACAGTTGCTGTTTCTGAAAAAGGGATAATTACAATTATTTTATTTCCATGTTCCCACTGCAGGTGTCCAAAATCAAACAGGGTAAAAAGATGTCAAGATTGGGAATTTGGACGATAGAGCGGTTTTTTTGCAGTTAAGTGCGGGCCGTGGTTTTTATATATTATAAAAATTAGCGCTGGAAAATGGCCGGGCATGACGTCCTTGGCTCATATAAGTGAATACAAAAACTCAAGACTGGAATAGCCCTATATACCATATATGGGTACCCAAATTTGGTCTGGACTGAGTCTTTAAAATACCAATGAACGCCATTATTTTTCAGCCGAAACCCCATATAAATAGACAAAAAACTCAGGTTTTTACTACCCAAAAAACTACATATTTTTCACATTTTTAAATAAAAAAATATCTTAACCATGTGTCCAAAATATCGGGGGAGAATCAATGTTTCTTATAGCTGCCGAAATATATCTGCGGGTTTCATTTTATCGGTTCTTTTGCCCAATATATAGCCTGTTATACAGCCTATGATCACCGATAAACTCATAGCCGTTGCGGCAAGAGATAATGAAACTGAAATGGGAAGACGGACAATCTGATTTAGATCCTGTGTATGATTTGCCATGGACGGAACAAAGCCCATCTCCCCTGGAATCGGAATAGAAATGGAAAGGAACCCTAATAAAAAAGAAATCAAATAACCCATCATAATTCCAAGTAATCCGCCTGCAATCGTCTGGATAAATGTTTCAATCATCAACTGCTTTTGAATGTCTGTCCTTGTCCAGCCCATGGCCTTTAAAATACCGATATCATAGGAGCGTTCCACAAGATTGGAAATCATGGTTTTTATGATCAGTAGTACAGCCCCGAGTAGTCCTACCATTGAAGCGATAAGAGAAAATTTGTCTGAAATCATGGAGATCCCTCCCATAAGCTCAAGAAACGAATCTGAACTGTTAACGGAAGCACCTTTGATTTTTGAAGAAATTTGTGATTTGATTCGGTTTTGCATTGAGGGATCTTTTAATCCCAGGTAAATCAGATTTACTGCATCTGTATTTTTCCCAAGCAAATCCCTGGCATTATCAATGAGCATATATATATTACTAGCCGAAACCTGGGCACCCTCCTTGATTTCAATGGTTCCCACAACATCAAAAGCTTGGCCGCTTATCATAAAGGAACTTCCCAGTTTGATTTTTTTAAACTTGGCAAAATGTTTTTCCAAAGCTATTTCACCCTTTTTTTCAGGGAAACGGCCTTTATAAATCCAATTTTTTACTTTTAGACCCCCCAGAGCAGGCTGCTGTATATCTACTCCCAAAATCGAAGTAAAACCGGTTTTGGTAAATTCCCAAAGTACTAATGCCTGGGCAGATGCATTAATACCTTCAAGGTTTTTTAGTACCAAAAGATCCCGGGGTAAAAACAGCTGGTTTGAAAAAGGAAGTCGTATGCCGCGCATTGATTTCGGCTGGCTACCGGGCTTGCTTTGTTGTTGTTCTGCGCGCTGCACCAAAAGATCTGCTCCCATATCTTTAAATGGTTGTTCCGCGGCTTTTTTATAGGCAGACGACAGAGCATTTATGGAAATAAACAAAGCGATTCCGACGCTAATTCCGAGAATGTTCACTAATGTCCTGTTATGGCGATGCCTCAATTCTTGAATAACATAAGGATAATACATCTTCTGCCTTTATCTGTTTTTTGTTAGTTGGTCCAGTAAATCAGCAAGATCCTCAACTTTCCATTTCCCCTGAAAAAATGATGGCCCAGATCCGGTGGGAAAACCTGAAAATTTGATTTTGCGATTGTTGACAAGCAGTTCAGACTGACCATCAACCCATATGATCATGGGGACGTGTTTCGTAATTCCCATTTTGGTTTTAAAATCAATCCCCTCTTTGCTATCAAAATCATACCAGGATGCAGCTACTTTATCTTTGTAATTCGGAAATAAAGTGTGCAGCTTTTTTAGGGTAGGCTGCAGGGGACCATGGTTCATGAAAAGGACATCAACATGTACAGGCTCTTTGGAGAAAGAACTTGATGGACTGACCATTAAGAGAGCTATTATAATAAAAAAGAAAACTTTGTTTTTCATGATACAACCTTTCCATCCTGCATGCGAACGATGCGATCAGCAGATGTTGCCAGATCCTGATCATGGGTGACCATCAGTATGGACATTCCATTTTTCTCATGAAGATGTTTTAAAATATTTATTATTGCCCCACTGGTTTCTGAATCCAGATTCCCCGTGGGTTCATCTGCAAAAATAATTTCAGGACGATTGACCAAAGCCCTGGCTATCGCCACCCGTTGTTTTTCTCCCCCGGAAAGAGTTGAAGGTCTGTGATCAGCCCTGTGATCTATCTCCATTTGACAAAGCAGTTCCATTGCTCTTTTCTTGCGTTTTTCCTTGTCCATTTTTATGGGGAAAAGGGGCAAAGCAACATTTTCCCAGGCAGAAAGGGTTGGGATAAGGTGAAATGATTGAAAAACAAAACCAACTGCCTTGCGGCGGAACAATGCCAGTTCATTTTCAGAAGAATCTGTAATTGATGTACCATTGATACTGACCGTACCTTCTGTCGGCTGCTCCAGACCTGAAAGAATGGACAAAAGGGTCGTCTTTCCACTGCCGGATTTCCCCACAAGGCACACAAATTCCCCGTTTTTTATTGTTAAAGAAACTTCTTTAACTACCTGTAAAGAGTCAAACGTTTTGTTAAGATTTACTGCGGTTAAAATATTATTCATTCTTAAGTACCTCCGAGGGTTTTATGCGTGCAATGTGCCGGCTTAGCAAGCCACCGGTTGCCGCACCTATGGCCGTGGATAATATGATGGAGAAAGCAGCCAGACGCCATGATATGGTTACGGGTAATTGAAGCGTTTTAAAAACCGGATCACCTCCGCCCGGAAGGAAATGGGGCGTTGGACTCATTTCCCAGGGAATGGGAATGTTGACTTGCATGTGTCCTAACAGAAATGCTGCTATGAGTGCGAATATCAATCCAAGTATCCCCCCTGCCAGGCATTGAAGGGTTGATTCTCCTAAAAGTTGACTGACCACATTTTTGTTTGACCAACCCACTGCTTTTAGAATACCAATTTCATTTGCCCTTTCTGCAAGGTTTCCTGCCATAGTTTTTAATACAATCAAAACAGTGATGACAAGGGCCATCAGAGAGGTTGCGAGAGAAAATTTATCCGATAGTGAAAAAAGACTTCCCAGGTGCTTGAGAAAAGAAGCAGGGGTAGTTATACTGGCTTTTTCTCCTATAATATCTTTAATTGAACGAGCCAACGCATCAATTTGTTTAGGATTTGCCTTGATAAACAGAAGATTGGCATCCTCTGATTCAAAGGGTGAAACATTTTGTACTTGTTTGGATTCTTTGGCCATTTTTTGTGCGTCATCCATATCAAGATAAATATTGGCTACGGCTATTTTGGTAGCCTTGGATGCATCTACAATACCTGAAATCTGATAAGTATTTCCGCCCACGGTTACGTTATCTCCGGTTTGGATATTATAATTTTTAGCGTAAGAAACCTCGGCAAGAGCCTGATTTTTTCCTTTTTCCAAGAATATTCCCTGGGTCATTTGAGTGCGTAAAATTCCAGGCCCGACAGGGTTTTCAGGGTCTATCCCCAGAACTATGGTAAAGCGATCTGCATCAAACACCCAGAGTAGCAGTGCCTGGCCAAACCCCTGTATTCCCTGTAAATGACGGATTTGTTTAATTTCATCACTTTTTATGGTAACAGCAGAACAGGCGAAAACCGGCCCTACAAGATTTTCCGGTACATTACCGGCCCGTTGTACAGTGATGTCGGCACCAATTTCTTTCAGGGGCATTCGAGCGGCCTCAGTATATGCCGATGAAAGGGCATTGATGGTGATCAATATGCAAATACCAAGGGCAAGGCTGAATATTGCCGTAAGTGTTCTTCTTTTTCGAAAATATAACTCTTTTACCATATATTCAAAATTCATCATTGGTCTCCATTGTTAAGGAAAAAACATTGTTCAGTGTTCATGCTTTTATGCAGGAGTGCAAAAAACCGTTCCCGTTGATTTTCGTTCAAAATATCTTTGACATCAAGAAGGTGAGATATCACTATCCTCTGTATATTATCCTGGGTTGCAGAGATCTGTTTTTGTAATTTGTTAATTTGGGTTTGGTCTATCTTTTTTTGAGATAACTGCTTAACAAGTAAATCTTTTTTTATTTTTATACTTGAATAATTGTTTTCAAGCTTTTGATGAAACAAGGTGGCCATGGGTTCCATCTTTATCAGCTGGGCCGGTGTTAGTCCCAATGTCTGATAAAAATGATGATTAGTGTGAGTTGATAAACTCCTGGCGGGCAAGGGTTGATGTCCATGATAATAAACGTTATATCCAACAACGGTCAAAACAGCCACGTTCATTGCCAATGACACAATCAGAAGAGATACAAGCAGGTTATTTTTCATATTCATACTCCATATTTGTGGATACCATATTAAAATATCCATCGGCTATTGACCCTGTAGGTATTGCATCGAAAACCGTCAAGGATGCCAGCGTAAGTTCCCGGCCGGAATAACTGGATGAAGAATGGTCAGAAAGAGAATAAGGATTTTGAATCAACAAATTACCTAAAAGGGTTCCGGTTAAAAGACCGACGATTATCATAGCTATCGCAGCTGATGGAACGGGGAACAGCCTTAAAGGTTTGCCAAACAAACGATTCCACAGGGAAGTCTCAGCCACAGAGTTTATAACCTTACGTGTAAACATAGGATCAGGTTTGATCTGTGGCAAACTATTAATCAATTGGTATGTCTGCCCTAAATCAGCAAGATATTTTCTGCATGAGTCACAATTGCCAAGATGAGCTTTAATATTATCCCTTTGGGACTGACTGACTTCTCCATCCTGATAAGCCGACAGCTTTTGTCTAATCTTGTGACATATTTTCATTATAATCCTTTAGTTTAGCTTCAAATAGAGGGGCATTAATCAAATCTTTTTTTAATGGTTTTTTGCCCTTTCTATACTATTAAACACCCGGGAACCATAAAACCTGCGTTTTATTTTTTTACACCCATTTTTTTTCTGAGATTTTTTTTTGCTCGAATAAGCAGTGCATCCACTGCTGAGACAGAACGACCCATGATTTGAGAGATTTCACTATAGGACAGTCCCTGGTTAATTTTTAAAACAATAGCCAGCTTCTGGGCAGGTGGTAATGTGTCAAGGGCATTGAAAATCTGGTGATATTGTTCAGCCTTCAACAGGCGGTCTTCCGGTGTTACAGGATTAACACCTGCCTCGGATTCCAATACATCCATCATATCCGGCTTATATTTTGGGGACGAAGAGATGGAAAATAAATTTCTAATTTTTAAAAATCGGTGCCTGTTGATACAGAGATTTGTTACAATTCGATAGAGCCAGGTGCTGAATTTAGCTCGGGGTTTATATGTTGCTGCTGACTTCCACACCCTTAAAAATGCTTCCTGGGCCAGATCTTCAGCTTCTGTTCGGTCTCCCATGAAATGCCAGATAAAATTTAAAACTGAATTTTGGTGAGACTGTACCAGAGTTGCAAAAGCATCTCTATCTCCTTTTTTAACTCTGGCCATAAGATTTGCATTTGTTACATTCTGAGGACCACCCATTACATCATTACCTCAAAGAAAAACTATTTGATGAGAAAGAGAATAAAAGAAAATTTGTTAACAATTAAATCCTTTAATTATAGAATTAGTTGTATAATGCTTGCCATATTCTTCTTAATTTCTAAACCATAAAATCTCATAAATATGATAGCCTTTTAAAGGCTGTTCAATAAAAATGAAAATACAATAAATAGTGCGCTATTGCAAATTCGATTCCGTGCCCAGATTCTTTTTTTATAGAAAAGGAAATATCCAGCGTAGAAATGATTAGAAACTAATTTTTGTAACAAATCCATAGTGTTTATTGATGGTATATACACCCACGAGTAAAATTCGGCAATTTACTGAGTGTTTCTTTCACCAGTCCGGACTTTTTGATTTTTTCCCAAATACCACATTTGGTATAGACAGTTTTTTATCCTTGAACTTAAAAATCAAATATATGGGAACAGAGAGAATCAAATTTTTCAAGACTCCACTACGGTATATTGGAGATACAGATTATTTTTGAAAACTCAGACCCATTCATTATATATCTTAATTTAATCTTGAAAAAATTTTTCAATTTTCTGAGACTATGAGCAAAGTTACATATCGAATTCTAAACTGAATTTTACCGAGGAGGTCGGGGTATGGGTTGTAGGGAATCGTTGATTGGCCTTCTGTACAGGGTCTTAACGCAGTGGAGCGTTAAGACCGCCAAGTGTTTGAGCGTATGCTCACAATACTCAATGTATTGCTCCGGTTAAAATTATCACCCGCGTTGTACTCAGTTTGTAGCGGTGCTTATGCTTCCAAAATTTTCAGGTTTTCGGTCAGGCACTATTCAACTTTGTGCCAGGTTTGGGTTCTGAAGAAAAAGGCAATATAGCCTCGGACCATAAGTTTTCCATCCTCAGTCCATAACTTACAAGTATATATTTTCCCTTCTTTGGGATCCAGTATGGTGCCGCCGCTGTATCCACTGCTTGTTTTAACAATATCTTTAATAATGATCATCCCTTTTGTGGGCTGGTTTTTACGGGAATCATCATCCGGGCATTTATCACAGACAGGATCAGGATCTTCGCCAGGTTTACGAAACAATTCTGTTATCTGGCCGAAAAATTTTCCATCTTTTTCATAAATCTGCACAATGGATTTTGGGTCACCCGTTTTGTCATCAATGGTTTTCCATTTTCCTACAATGGAAGTATCCTGGGCAAAAGCCGAAGCAATAAAACAAAAGTAAAAAAGAACAGGTAAAATTAAAAGTTTAAACAAATTTTTCATAATCTGTCTCCAGTAAGTTAGTATTGATAAGATAAATACAGCTATTCTTCTTAGTCTTATGTCTATTTGGTGTCAAGAAAAAAGTATAAAGGAAGGCATAAGCGATGTTAACCTTGGCCTTCCCTTGCGAGCATTAGAATGAGTTAAAGATTCTCAGGTTTTACAACAGGGTGTTTCTTCAGGTATTCCAATCTGTTTAAACCATTAATATAGGCCAGGGCGCTGGCAATAATGATATCCGGATCAGCTCCTTTTCCAAGGGCTATGATTCCGTCTTCCTGCAACCGGACAGTTACTTCGCCCTGGGCATCTGTCCCCTCTGTCAAAGCTGAAATGGTAAATCTCAGGAGTTCGGACTTGGTACGGGTCAGTTTGGATATAATATTGTATACAGCATCAATGGGGCCGTTTCCTTCTGTCGCCCCCTGGGCCGGTCGTCCATTGATGCTCAGCTTGACACTGGCCGTGGGAAAGACTGTGTTTCCGGATAATACATGGATATATTCAAGTTTGAAAACTTCTGAACTTCTTAATACCCCTTCGTTAATAAGTGCCTCGATGTCTTCATCCTGTATGCTTTTTTTCTTGTCTGCCAGACGTTTGAATTTTTCAAAAACTATATCCAGTTCTTCTTTTGAAAGATTGTATCCAATTTCCTGGATGTGGGAATTTAAGGCGTGACGTCCTGAATGTTTTCCTAAAACAAGGTTGTTTTTGTTAAGACCAATGGTTTCAGGTTTCATGATCTCATAGGTCATGGGATTTTTCAGTACTCCGTCCTGGTGGATACCGGCTTCATGGGCAAAGGCATTGGCACCCACAATTGCCCGGTTCGGCTGGATAAGGATTCCCGTGATCATGCTCACCAGTCGGCTTGTGGGATAAATTCTTCTGGTGTCAATGGATGTGGTCTGGGGAAAGAAATTGGGTCTTGTATGCAGCGACATGACCACTTCTTCAAGGGAAGTGTTCCCGGCTCTTTCTCCAATACCATTAATGGTTACTTCAACCTGCCTGGCCCCGGCTTTTATGGCAGCAAGGGTATTGGACGTGGCAAGCCCAAGATCATTATGGCAATGAACACTCAATACTGCCTTATTCATATTGGGCGTATTCTTCATGACATATTTTACAAGCTCACCAAATTCTTCAGGAATAGCGTATCCCACCGTGTCTGGAAGATTTATAGTGGTGGCGCCGGCATCAATAGCCGCTTCAAATACCTTGCATAAAAATGCAGGATCAGATCTTGAACCGTCTTCTGCGGAGAATTCTACATTATCTGTGTATGATGCGGCAAGCCGAACAGATTTGACTGCCTGTTCCAGGACCTGGGAAGGTTCCATTGCAAGTTTATATGTCATATGCAGGTCAGATGTGGCAATAAAGGTGTGGATTCTTGGGTTAACTGCATCTTTAATGGCATCCCATCCCCGGATGATATCAGCTTCACTGGCCCTGCAAAGTGCTGCAACCTGGGAAATTTTAAGGGTTTGGGCAATGGCTTGGACTGCCTCAAAAATCTCCTTCAGATGCGGCGGGAAATCCTGCTTCGATAACGTTGACACCCAGTTTTTCAAGCTGGGTGGCAATCCGCAGTTTTTCAGCCTTGTTCATGCTGGCTCCAGGTGATTGTTCTCCATCTCTTAAAGTGGTATCAAAAATAATAAGCTGGTTGTTTTTTGTCATGTTATTTTGCCTTATTTTTATTGTACATTGGTTTTTTATTGTCTAATGATAGTTTATATTGAAAACTGTCGGCCAGAGCCTGCCAGCTTGCTTCTATGATGTCTTCTGAAACACCGATTGTTGAAAATATATTATTTTCATCCCGTGATTCAATAAGGACGCGCACCTTTGCATCCGTACCGTCCATGCCGTCAATGACACGGACTTTAAAGTCCACAAGGTGCAGGTCGTCAATTTGCGGGTATATGGTGGTAAGCGCCTTTCTTAATGCATTATCCAGGGCGCTGACAGGGCCTTCTCCTTCTGCTGAAGTGATTTCCGTTGTATTGCCCACCCTTATTTTAATCATGGCATGGGAATAACATGGCCGTTCCTTGTCTTTTTCAACCACCACCCTGAAAGATTCAAGCTCAAAATAGGGGACAAACTGATCAGTCAGTTTTTCCATGATAAGTTTTAATGAACCTTCAGCTGCATCAAATTCAAACCCGTAA
>CALGRI010000294.1 GCA_937880875.1 uncultured Pseudomonadota bacterium | reverse complement strand
AAAATCACAGTAATATATATTGTTGTTCAAAGCAAATTAATTTTCAAAAAATAATTCTTCTATATGGAAAAAGTAAAAATCAAGTTTTCCTAAATCCCATTCAACATGATTGGAGATACATTATCCTTAGTCAGCCCTAAGGATGGCTCCAAAATTTCACTTCAATATCTTGTTCTTTTTGCAGCGGGAATAGACCAAATTTTTTAACCATAAGCAGTAGGACTATATTAAAGTCTGTTTTTATCATGGTATTAAAAATTATCCACGGTTGATTTATTAAGATGACGTATAATTGCCTTGATGTCTTTATATATCTTATAATCAAACTATTTCTGTTGTGAAGACCTTGAGTAAAAACTTGCAAAATATGGGTTTTTATGGTTTATCATCTTTATGAGAAAAAAATTTTACTCTCCAAAAAGGCCCCATAAAAAATCTGACATTACAACCCACATCAAACCAATGAAACCGGGGTCAGATAAATCATTAAAAAAGGTTTTTGAAAAAATAGGGATTCCTGAAGAATGCCGGTTCCAACCCGATCCCTTTCAAATTCAAGCCATAAAAGCTATCATGAAGTCAGATTGCCTGGTAACAGCGCCCACGGGCTCCGGGAAAACCTGGATTGCTGAACAGGTTGCTCAAAAAATAATGCAGCAAAAAGGAAAAATCTGGTATGCCACTCCTTTAAAAGCCTTGACCAATTCCATCCATGCACAATTTTCAAAACTATTCGGCAAGGAAAATGTTGGAATCCTTACAGGGGATATCAAGGAGAATCCAGATGCCGCAATTGTGATCGGCACCACGGAAATCCTGAGAAATCAGCTTTATGATGCCATGTACACGGGTGATAATTTAACAAGTGACCTGATTATCCTGGATGAAGCCCATTTTCTGGGAGATGAGCAGAGGGGGGTGGTGTGGGAAGAAATCATGATTTATCTGCCTGTTCGAATTCCTTTGCTCTTACTTTCCGCAACCATTGGCAACCCTTTTCAAATAGCAAAATGGCTTGAATCCATAAGGGGGAAAAAATGCCATGTCATTGAAAACCATGACCGACCGGTTCCCCTTTTCCCTCTTTTTATGCACCCTTCCGGAACCCTTTTCCCTTTGATGGGAAATGCTTCACCAGGAGAAAAACAAAAACTTCATAAAAAAGTATTTAAATTTGCAGAGACAAAAAACAGGCCTTCTATGGGACATGCTGGACAACTTCCCCCATTTGCAGACATCCTTCACATCCTGGACAGATATCATTTGCTGCCAGCCATCTTTTTTTTAAAATCAAGGGCAGAATGTGATCAGGCCATAAAACTTTGTAATTCAAGCCTGTTATCCAAAAACCCCAAAAAAAAAGAGGCCCTGCGTCACAGGATCAATGAACTGGTATCAGGGAATCCTCATCTGGCAGATCACAAACATCGATCCTTTCTTGAACAGACGGCAACAGCATCCCACCACAGCGGTCATCTTCCTGCATGGAAGGTGGTGGTTGAAACCCTTATGGCAGGAGGGCTTTTAGATGCCATGTTTGCGACATCCACAGTGGCGGCAGGGGTTAATTTTCCTGCACGATCCGTGGTCGTCCTTAATTCCGACCGGTTTAACGGGACTGAATTCATGGGATTAACCCCCAGTGAATTCCAGCAGATGACGGGTAGAGCCGGAAGAAGGGGTATGGATAATATTGGATTTGCCATTGTTTTGCCTGGCAAATTCATGGATTTAAATTATGTTGCAAAACTAATCAATTCCCCTCCCCTGGATATTGAAAGCCAGATCAACATCAATTTTTCCATGGTATTAAACCTGCTGCTCTCCCATACCCCTGATCAGATAAAACTGCTTCTTGAAAAATCATTTGCATCACATTTGATCCTGTCAGGGAAAAAAAGAGGGAAAAAAGCAAGGGAAAAATTCGGAACAGGCCTTGAACTTCTCTGGAATGATTTTTTAGATCACATGGATTTTATGATTGATGAAAAATTTGTTACAAAACAAGGAACTTTGACAGAAGACGGGATCTGGGCTTCAAAACTGAGAATTGATGCACCGCTTCTGGTTGCCCAGGCTATCCGGGAAAATTTTTTACCCCAGAATGATCCAGCCTTGCTTGCTGCCATTATAGGATCCTTTGTCAATGAAAAAGAATTTACGGATGATCCTTTATATTCAAAGGCTTTGCCCAAACGTCTGAAAGAAGTTTTTTTAGATGCAAGAAAAGGATTAAAACCCTTTGCCGAGAAACTTCTTGAAAAAGGATTTGATGCACCAAATCTGTTTATTCAACCAAGCCTGCTTATTTATCTGTGGGCCCATGATGAACCCTGGGAAGATATAGTAACAGGGTCTGATTTTGCCGAAGGAGACCTTGCACGGTTAATTTTGAGAACAGGTGATAATTTAAGACAGGTAGCAAAGCTGGAAGAGAACTTTCCAGTCATTGCCAAAACAGCCAAAGAGGCCATGGACCTGTTATTAAAAGAGCCAATCGTGACAATTTATACTTAACTATCCAAGTTTCAAAATCGGCATATATGCCTTAATTCAAAAAAACTTGGCACAACTAAAAAGGAGAATATAATGAAACAGATTTTTTCTAAAAAAGCCCCTGCCGCCATTGGCCCCTACTGCCATGCCATTGTTCATAATGATATTGTATTTTGCTCAGGCCAGCTTGCCTTTGATCCTGAAACAATGGAACTTAAGGGAAATAATATTGAAGAGCAGACAACCCAGGTCATGAAAAATATTGAGACTGTCCTATCGGAAGTAGGCATAGGCTTGGATAAAATTATTAAGGCCACCATATTTTTAGATAATATTGATGATTTCATGGGTATGAACAAAGTATATGAAGAATGTCTTGCCGGCCACAAACCTGCAAGATCTGCATTTGAAGTGGGAAGACTGCCAAAAGATGCCCTTGTTGAAATTGAGTGCATTGCTGTTATTGAATAAGGAGTTTTAAGTGATGACCCAAGATACAAAAAAAGTGATATATACCATGGTCAATGTGAGTAAATTCCATGGCACAAAACAGGTACTCAAAGATATTTACCTGTCCTATTTTTACGGGGCAAAAATCGGAGTGTTAGGATTAAACGGCTCGGGTAAAAGTTCTTTGTTAAAGATATTGGCAGGGGTTGATTCAGAATTTTCAGGTGAGACAATCCTCTCCAAAGGACTCAGTGTCGGTTATCTTGAACAGGAACCCCTTGTTGACAGCAAAAAGACAGTTCGCCAAGTGGTTGAAGAAGGGGTTAAGGAAACAGTTGACCTGTTAAATGAATATGAAAAAATTTCAGAAGAATTTGCCAACCCCATGTCTGATGATGAAATGGACAAACTCATTGAAAAACAGGGCAGAATCCAGGAAAAACTGGATCATATGGATGCATGGGATCTTGATTCCAAACTGAAGATGGCCATGGATGCATTGCGTTGTCCTGCCGGGGATATGCCGGTCAATGTGATTTCAGGTGGTGAAAAAAGACGGGTGGCCCTTTGCCGGCTGTTGCTGCAAAAACCCGATATTCTCCTTCTGGATGAACCCACAAACCATCTTGATGCTGAATCTGTTGGCTGGCTTGAAGAACATTTAAACAGGTATGAAGGAACTGTTATTGCCGTCACCCATGACCGGTATTTCTTAGATAATGTCGCTGGATGGATTCTTGAGCTGGACCGCGGAGAAGGGATTCCCTGGAAAGGCAACTATTCTTCATGGCTTGATCAGAAACAAAAACGGCTGGCAACAGAACAAAAATCAGAATCCAAACGACAGCAGACCCTTCAAAGGGAGCTTGAGTGGATCAATATGTCACCCAAAGGCAGACGGACCAAATCAAAAGCCAGGATCACTGCCTATGAAGACCTTCTGAAAAAAGATGTACAACAACAGGAACTTAATTTGGAAATATTCATTCCGCCTGGACCTAGACTTGGAGAGAAAGTCATTGTGGCTAAAGGTGTTACCAAAGCATTTGAAAACAAGCTCCTGGTCGAGGATATGAACTTTGTCATTCCCCCCGGAGCAATTATTGGTATTGTAGGACCCAATGGAGCCGGCAAAACAACTCTTTTCAACATGATCACAGGCAGACAAAAACCAGACGCAGGAACAATTGAGCTTGGCCAAAGCGTCAAAATTGCCTATGTGGATCAGGAAAGAGACACCCTTGATCCTGAAAAAACAATTTTTGAACTGCTTTCAGACGGAAATGATAAAATGCTTATCGGTGGAAGAGAAATCAACTCAAGGGCTTATGTGGCAAAATTTAATTTTTCAGGATCTGACCAGCAAAAGAAAGTCAAAGATATCTCTGGCGGGGAAAGAAACCGGGTACACTTGGCAACCATACTGAAAAAAGAAGCCAACCTTTTGTTATTGGATGAGCCCACCAACGACCTGGATGTAAATACTTTAAGGGCATTGGAGGAAGCCCTGGAAAATTTTGCAGGATGTGCCGTTATTATCAGCCATGACAGGTGGTTTTTAGACAGAATTGCCACCCATATCCTGGCCTTTGAAGGAGACAGCCAGACCCTGCTTTTTGAAGGATCATATTCTGACTATGAAAAAGACAGGAAAAAGCGGCTGGGAATAAAGGCTGATCAGCCAACCAGGATAAAATACAGGCAACTCACAAGATGATCCATGTGAAACCTATGAAAAGGTTAATTTGAAACCCTTTTTTTTAAATAAAGGGGTTGCACAAATCCATATTGCTGTTTTTCTGTTTGGATTTGCAGGGCTTTTTGGCAAGTTTTTGTCCTGCAGCCCCCTTTATATTGTATTTGGAAGAACCTTTTTTGCAGCCATTACGCTTTTTTTCTTTGCCAGATTTTTTTCAAAGACTGCATTGTTTGGGTTTGACAAAAAAGAAATCTTCTTTTTTGGATTGCAGGGAATTCTTCTGGCTGTTCACTGGTACAGTTTTTTTCTTTCCATCCAGATTTCAAGTGTGGCTGTGGGGCTTGTCACCTTTTCCACATTTCCTTTATTTGTGACTTTTCTGGAACCCTTGTTTTTCAAAGAAAGGCTTAAACTAACAGATATATTTATTGCCGGGGCTGTTTTTATCGGGATTCTTCTTGTTATTCCCAATTTTAATTTTTCAGATAATATCACAAGGGGGGGATTTTTCGGGATCATTTCAGGATTTACCTTTGCACTTTTATCCCTTGTAAATAGAAGAAATGCAAGAATCTCCGATGCTATTGCCATAGCATTTTACCAAAACCTTTTTGCAACCATATTTTTAGTTTTGCCAATCCTGACTATTCAAGTTACTCCCCCTCAATTTTCCGATCTTCCCTTTCTCATCTTTTTAGGAGTTTTCTGCACAGCTCTTGCCCATACCCTGTTTATAAAATCTCTTGGCTTTATAAGAGCACAAACAGCATCTGTCATTGCAGGGCTTGAACCGGTTTATGGAATTGTTCTGGCTTTTTTCCTGCTTAATGAAACACCCCAGATGAGAACCCTTATCGGCGGTTTGATCATCATCGGTACAACTATTTTTGCAGGTCGCCAAAGCAATGTGAAATAAGTG
>CALGRI010000293.1 GCA_937880875.1 uncultured Pseudomonadota bacterium | reverse complement strand
TGACTGCGGCATTCTTCATCCTTGAAATGATTTTGCGAAAATACCTTACACCGGTTTTTTTCCCCGACGGCGGATTATATCAAATTCCAAAAACCTTTCACATTACGATTAAAACAAGGGTGTTTGCCTTAATTGCCGCGGCCAATTTCCTTCCCCTTTGCGCTTTTATTGCAATGTCCATGGGAACGCTGCATTCTCAATACGATCCTGCCAAGCTCCTTGAATTATTGCGGACTGCTATTATATTCAATTCCCTTGGTTTCATTCTCATCGGGGCAATTTTAATGTTCCTGGTTAGTTCCAGCCTCACAAGACCATTTTCAGATATTATCCAGGCCCTTCGACAAATACGCCAAGGCAATTTTGAAAGCCGGATAAAAGTCTCTTCCAATGACGAGATAGGATATACCGGTGATGTTATCAATGAAATGACCACGGGCCTTAAAGAACGGGAATTTATCAAGAATGCTTTTGGACAATATGTTACAAAGGAAATCAGAGATGAAGTTCTGGCCGGCCGCGTACCATTGGATGGTGAACAAAAAGAGGTCACCATCCTGTTTTCAGATTTGCGGGATTTTACCCCCTTGATCGAACAAAATGACCCCAAGCAGATGATCCGGATGATGAACCTGTATTTCAAGGAAATGGATGATGCAATTAAAGAAAACAATGGCCTTATCATGCAATTTATCGGTGATGAAATCTATGCTGTTTTCGGTGCGCCGATTTATACGCCAAACCACCCGGTGAATGCGGTTAATGCAGCCATATCCATGAATAAAAAAATGACAGCCTTAAACACAGGATTCAAAGAAAAGGGCTGGCCTGTATTAACGCACGGGATCGGGATCCATTCGGGTAATGCCCTTGCCGCCAATATCGGCAGCCCTGACAGAAAAGCCTATTTGCTCATCGGTAATGCAGTTAATCTTGCATCCCGGCTCCAGGGCCTGAACAAAAATTTTTGCACGGAACTGATTATATCAGAGCAGACATTTTTGAAAATAAATCAGGCAGACAGAATTAACATGCCGTTTAAAGCACTGCCCAGAACAAAGGTGAAAGGCATATCCGAACCCGTCAGCATTTATACCTTTGCCAAAGAGGAATGATTTTTTTTTAGCCTGTCTTATGTACCGAAACCAATTGGAAAACATGACTGGGAGAGATTTGCTTACCGAAATAATAGCAACTATGCAGCTACGCCATCAGTATGAAACTTGCAGAATGACGGAACTTTTTCCATTTTTTTAGTAATTGGTTGGAGAACTCAATGGAGAGCACTTGTATTCAGAACTGAACCGCTTCGCGGAAGTGTACGTCCCAACTGCTAAAATCAAATCAACATTTTCATTTTTTCAAAATAAATTTACAATACTTCATGCGGCTTAATCATCGGCCGGTTTTATTAATTTTTATCAAGGAGGTATTACAATGGGCCATGATCTTAGAACCCAATTTGTCAATCACATGATTCTTCATCGGCTTTCACCCTACACCATAAAAAATTATTTGGCTTCGGTTAAGAGGCTTGCAAAATTTCACAACAAATCTCCGGATCTTCTTAATAACGAACAGATCCAGGAATATCTGCTCCATCTTTTTCAAGAATGCAAATTATCCTGGGGAAGTTGCAATGTTCATTTGTCTGGGCTTTCTTATTTTTATAAAAATATTCTGCAATGGGATGAGACTAATTTTAAATTACCCCCAAGACCAAGAATCAAAAAGCTTCCAAATATTTTGAGTATTGAAGAAGTAAAAAAATTGTTTGAGTCTGCGGCTAACCTTAAACACAGAACTTTGCTTAAAACAGTATACAGTGCAGGCCTTAGGGTCAGTGAGGTTATAAGACTTGAACCCAGACATATTGAAAGTGACCCTTCCAGAATGATGATCAGGATAGAACAAGGCAAGGGCAAAAAAGATCGTTATACAGTCTTATCAAGGCATTTGCTCGATGAACTCAGAGTATATTGGCAAAAATATAAACCAGGCAGATGGATTTTTCCCGGTTATGATAAAGAAAAACACATTGGCTATTCAGGGGCCAGTTCAGCTTATGACATCGCAAAAAAAAAGCCTGCATAAAAAGAGGGCGAGGGATACACACTCTCAGACATAGCTTTGCAACTCACCTTCTTACCCAGGGAACAGATCTTTACACCATCAAACGACTCCTTGGGCATTCTTCCATAAAAACCACCCTCATTTATCTTCACCTGGTACAAGAAAGAGTCACACAACTTAAAAGCCCTCTTGACTGTATGTACGAGAATCAGGAGGAGAAAGAATGAAAAACAAACATGAAGTTGGAGATATCTTTCGTTGTTACGGCAAGGGTTTTAAAAGAGAAAACATTCTCTCTTTTAAAAAGCTTAAGGTTATGCACAATATTTCAGTTTGCCGAACCGCTCATTTAGGAGGACATATCGAACAATGTGATCAATGCGATTTTGAACGAATTGCCTATAACTCCTGCAGAGACAGGCATTGTCCAAAATGTCAGACCATGGTCAAGGAGAAGTGGCTTAATGATCGAAAGGCCGATCTGCTACCCTGTAATTATTTTCATATGGTCTTCACCCTGCCGCACAAACTTAACCCGATCATATTGACCAACAAAAAAGTTATGCTGAACAACTTATTTACTGCTGTGAACCAGACACTACACGCATTTGCAAAAGATCCACAGTGGAGGCTTGAAGGTCAGGTTGGATTTATTTGTGTGCTTCATACCTGGTCACAAAAACTTACCGATCACTTTCATCTTCATTGTCTTGTCGCAGGAGGTGCGCTTTCTTTTGACAAAAAACGATGGGTTCCTTCAAAAAGTTCTTTCCTGTTCAAAGCTCAGTCTTTGGCAAAAGAATTTAAAAAAAGATATCTGCAACTTTTTGAAAAAGCCTATTTAAACGATGAATTGATCTTCCCGGGAAAAACAACACCATACAAATTCAAAAAAGGGTTTACTTCACTGCTTGATTCTCTTTTTAAAGTAAAATGGATTGTCTATGCCAAACGTCCCTTTGCCGGTCCCGAACAGGTACTTGAATATCTTGGCCGATATACACATCGGGTGGCCATCTCAAACAATCGGATCAAATCCATTGATAATGATGAAATCAGTTTTGAATATAAGGACAGGACGGATAACGATACGATCAAAACTATGACTATCTCAGCTTATGAGTTCATCCGAAGGTTTTTACTTCATGTGCTTCCAGAAAATTTTATGAAAATTCGATATTTTGGATTTTTATCACATAGGAACAAAAAACAGGCGATTAAACTGATACGAAAATTAATTGGCCCTAATATGGCATTTCAAGAAAAAACAAAAGAGACTATTCTTGAAATGATGTTGCGTTTGACAGGTCAGGATATCTCTTGTTGTCCAATATGTAAAAAGGGGAAAATGACGATCATTAAAGAGTTACCAAATCAGTTTTTAAATTCTTCCTGATAACGATTTTAATGGGAGTGCAGGACAGCAGGAATCGCCACATTAGCGATACCGGATGGTTATGTCTAAAACGAAAAATGGGATACAATCAAATGGAAAATATACATTTTGAGATGGGTATCTTTTACAGAAAAGGATGGAAATTTCACTTTTTCCAAAATAAAAGGTTGTTGTTAAAAAATTATTTTGGATTAACGAATCAAGAGAAAATTATATAATCCCCATAGCCTACCTAAACAATTCAGTTCACACATTTTATCAATCATTGAAAAATATTATGGCTATTTTGAAATCTTGGGCAATGATAGATAAAACGCTCTTCTATTAGTCCACATTTATTTTAAAAATATCAAATCACAGCATATGG
>CALGRI010000292.1 GCA_937880875.1 uncultured Pseudomonadota bacterium | reverse complement strand
TCTAAAATAAACGGGTTTGCTCCAAAAGACTATGGAATTACCAAGAAAGCCTTGAGGACCATGTGTGAGCCGGCACTTTTTTCCTTTGCCGCAGCAAAAGATGCAGTAGCAGACTCCGGGCTTCCACAGGATTTGATACAAAGCGACAGATGCGGAATTATATTTGGTAATGACAGTACCATCAAAGCCAGTGTTGAATCCATTGACATTGCAAGAAAATATAAGGAGACCCATTATATTGGTTCCAGCTATGTCTTCAGAGCGATGAACTCAACTGTCACAATGAACCTTGCCGCCCACTTTAAAACCCGGGGCGCAAACTGGACCATCAGTGCAGCATGTGCAAGCGGAGCTCATGTCATTGGCCAGGCATTAATGTTAATCAGAAGTGGTTATCAGGATATCATCATTGCAGGGGGTGCCCAGGAAACAAACTGGATGTCAATGGCCAGCTTTGATTCTCTGAATGCATTTTCATCCAGGATAGATGAACCCGAAAAAGCCTCACGACCTTTTGACAAAGAACGAAACGGACTTGTCCCGGGAGGGGGCGCCGCCTCCATTGTAATAGAGGATCTTGATCATGCCGTTTCACGAGGTGCCAATATTTATTGTATAGTAGACGGTTACGGGTTCTCATCAGGTGTCGGCAAAAATCTTTCAGAGCCAAATGCCAAAGGGTCTGGAAAAGCAATGGAAAATGCCCTGAAAGATGCAGGCATAGCACCTGAAAAAATAGATTATATCAGCGCCCATGCAACGTCAACTCTAACAGGAGATCTTGCTGAAGCCATTGCCATCAACAAACTGTTTGGCCCGACCACACCTGTTTCATCCACAAAATCCATGACCGGACATGAATGCTGGATGTCTGGAACCAGTGAAGTTATTTATACGATTCTTATGGCTAAAAATGGATTTATTGCCCCGAATATCAATTTTTCAAGCTTGAGTGATGACTGCCCCCAAATTAACGTGATTAATTCTGCAAGACAAGCCCAGATAGGCTTTGCCATTTCAAATTCATTCGGCTTTGGGGGTACCAATGCTGCGGTTGTTTTAAATTTTAATAATACTTAATTGTTAAAGATGTAAATGTCAAATTTATTGAAAACTCGTTTAAACAAAAAGGGTTTAAGATATGCCCATATCCTGTTAATGAACTTAATTGCTCTTCCACTGATAATAGGGTGGACTATTATTGGAATGGTTCTTTTCTTGCCTGCATTTTTTTTTATGAAATTTGTCCAGGGATATTCCACCTCATTTCTTACACGCAAATGCATTTGGATTTACGGCAGGGTCTGGCAGTTTATGCTCAGCTGGTTTGTCATTTTTACCCTCCAAAAAATCCATGGGCAACCGTTTAAAACCCCGGGAATTATTGTGGTGAATCACCGATCATTTTTTGATACCTATTGTATGAATATGATGCCAATTAGTGATGTATGCTTTGCTGTGAGAGCCTGGCCGTTTAAAATACCATTTTTTAACATTTTTATGAGCCTGGCCGGTTATCTGGATATTGAAAATTTCCCCTGGAAAAAAATATTGGAAATTTCAAAAAAAAATATCAAAAATAATAGTTTTATCTTATTTTTCCCGGAAGGCCACAGAAGCAAAGACAACAGCATGACACACTTATATTCAGGCGCTTTTAAACTGGCCATTGAAAATAATGTGCCCGTGATACCCATTTGTCTTACCGGAACTCAGACCCTGCTTCCGCCAAATCGATACTATCTGACTCCCGCAAGAATAAAAATGAAAGTCATGGACCCGGTTTTTCCGGATCAATTTACAGGAGATATGAAACATGTAGCATTTAAAAAGCATGTAAAAAATCTAATGGAAACTTCAATAAAACAAATGGATGAAGAAACGATATAAAACTCATGAAAAAACCTTATTTCAAAAAAAGGCCTGATGATCCAATGCCTTTAAAAGGGATCGTCAAAAGGCAGATTCGCTTTGAAGAAATTGATATGCTTCAGATTGCGTGGCACGGACATTATACCAGTTTTTTTGAAGATGCCAGGATACAACTTGGGAACCATTATGGAATAGGATATATGGATTTGTACTCCCAGGGAATTTTAGCCCCGATAAAAACTATGCATGTCGACTTTATCAATCCCTTAAGATTCATGGAAGAGATTACAATAGAAGGGATTCTTCATTACACTGAAGCCTCCAGGATAAACAGTGAGTATATTATTAGAAACAAAGAAGACAAAATTGCCGCGACCGGATATGTTGTCCAGATGATGCTGAATACCGATTATGAGCTTTTCCTGACCCAGCCTGCCTATTATAAAAATTTCTGTAACAAATGGAAGGCCGGCAGGCTTATATGAACGCTGTCTATGTTACAGAAGCTTTGGCCATCACTTCCATGGGGCCTGATCTTGAATCTCTCTATAATGGTCTAATGGATCAAAAATCAGGTATCAGCAAGATCACAAGATTTAACACCTCATGCAGCACAAGTCCTTTTGCAGGGGTGATTCATGGCCTGGACCATACAAAAAGAGCTTCCTTGATTTTTCAATTGGCTGATATGCTGATAGAACAACTTGGAGCCATTGAAAAAGACAGTTTTCTTATAACCGCTTCTACCAAAGCCGGCATTGATCTGCTTGAAAAAAATACTACCCAATCAGGAATGCTCCCCAAAAACCTTTTATTATCTGATCTGACCGAATATATCGCCTTAAAAATAAAATTAAATGACAAAGGAATAAATATCAATGCAGCATGCGCCTCATCAACCATTGCAGTTGCAAAAGGTGCTTCTCTCATACGCATGGGAATTGTCGACTCGGTTTTAATCTGTTGCATGGACACAGTTACACAATTTGTTTTTTCAGGATTTTCAGCCCTTGGGGCCATGTCTGATGAACCTGCCAGACCATTTGACAAAAATAGAAAAGGGCTGACGCTTGGGGAAGGAGCGGCTGCCATTATGCTGATGAGCGAAGAAAAAGCAAGGGCCTGCGGCAAAGCCCCTCTCGGCAGGATAACAGGCTGGGGAATTGCCAATGATGCGACCCATTTGACGGCCCCGGCAAAAGATGGTTATGGGTTGAAACTGGCCATTGAAAAGGCGTGCAAAAAAGCCGGACTTTTTCCACATGACATCCATGCCATCAATACCCACGGAACGGGTACAAAATATAATGATTCAATGGAAATAAATGTTATGCACTCCCTGTTTAACCCAAATCAGGTTATGGCCAATTCTATAAAAGGCGCCATCGGCCACACACTTGGAGCCGCCGGTGGTATTGAAATCGCTCTTTGCATAAAGATGCTCCAGAAAGGAATGATGCCGGGAACTTTTGGATTTCTTGATCCGGAAAAAGGCACTGAAAAAATAATAAGTCCGTTTGCCAGACCCTTAAAAGGTGATTGTATTTTAACAACAAATTCAGGTTTTGGCGGTATCAATGCTGCCATCATTTTACAAAAAGTATGAATAAAAGCAAAATAAAAGCGTTTATAACCGGAATAGGCTGGGTATCAAAAGAATCCATGGGACATATAAACCATATTCAAAACCATAGTCAACAATTTGACCGGGCAACAAAATTACCCAAGATTAAAAGAAAAGATATACTGAATCATCCCTATAAACCTTTCGGTCGAATGGATGATTTTTCAAAACTTGGATTTGCAGCCATTGCCTTTGCCATGAGGGATGCAGACATAAAAAAAGATGGCAAAAAAAAAATATCAGTTTGATTGCTTCGACGGTTACAGGATGTCTGGAAACAGATATAAACTTTCAGAAAACGCTGTCAGAATCATTGCCAAGCCCGACAATATTTGCTTATAC
>CALGRI010000291.1 GCA_937880875.1 uncultured Pseudomonadota bacterium | reverse complement strand
AGCCCTGTCTGATACTGCCGGATGATCCAAATATAATCCCATCACAAAAAAAACGTTTGGGAGAAAAAGATTTTAAAAAATTTGTTAATGATATTTCCGATAAAATAGCCAAACGATTGGATTTAACAACACCTTTATGATTCATACAAAATTTAATTTTTTAAAATTATTCATTTTCATTGGTTTAATCCTCTATGTTTCAAGTGTGTTCCCCTTTTTGGCTCATTCTAAAGCCAAAGGCATTACCACCTCTTATAAACGATATTCACTTTTTAAATATAAAAATGAGGATATCCTTTGTGAACCGTATACAGTTAAAAAAGGTGACTGGTTATATAAAATTTTGAGAAAAAAAGGAGAAATCTCTGAAAAAGACTTTCCCCATTTTATAATCATCTTTAAAGAAATCAATCCCCAAATCAGCAACATTGATGCTATTAAGCCAGGTATCCACATCCTTATTCCATTAAAAAAGGTAAAACAAGGAGATTATGATCAGAGCACACCGGGCAATATTGATGTCCCAGTGGTTGAATTTTCATCACTCTCTGAAAACCTGGATCTGAAACCCTTCATAGAGGAGCATAAAATTAAAAAAGGAGAAACCGCTTCTAGCCTAATTGATAAGGATTTTTTAAAACAAAACGGGGTTATATCAGAGGAAGGACTAAAAGCATTTCAGTTGGCGAATCCTCATATAAAAAATATCAATATTTTATATGAAGGGACTGATATTTATTTGCCTGATCCTTCAATTAAATCACAGCCGTGGTTCCAGTCTTTCCTATCCGGAAAAACAAAGCAACATGAAACAGGGTATAAAAGGCAAGAGGATAAACAACTCAAATTAGAAGCATACAAACTGGCACAATTAAAAAAGTATTCTTTGCTCATTGGTGGCACCCTTTTAAGCCACGGCAAGATGTATTTTCCGGGGAAAAACAATTCAAACCAGATTCTTGATTTATCATCAACCCCAATTATTGATACCAAAGATGGTTCCAAAATACTTATAGTCTCGGGTGATAATGTGAACGATGCACTGTTAAAAAATGTACAAGCCTATTGGACAAATCTAAAAACTCAATTAATATCAGAAATCATTGATAAATTAAAAAATGATGATAAAAATAAATCACAACAAAATATCAATGCCATCACTGACTACAAAAAAATTATTGAAACACTTCTTTTGCAAACAAATTATGACTACATCCCGAATGCAAAAATACCTTTCAGCCTTAATAATATCAACCTTGAGGCATCTTTTGGCCGGGTTACACGGAAAGATACAAAAGACTTGTTGATTAATTTTGGAATAGTTTATGGATCTGCTTTAGAAATCCTTGAAAAACAAAAGTTTAAAATTATTTCCATATCCCCGGAATTGACCCCGCTTGAACTAGGTGAAAAATTATTCTCACATCTTGGATATGCAACATGGAAGAACCCATCTTTTCCTAGTGAGAAAACTATTAAAAATTTAAATGGACTTTATGCGGCTCAAGGACAGGACAAATTGTTTCTTCCTGTTAAACCTTTAAGCATAAATGCTTCAACATATCTTAAAAAAGAGGGGATAAAAATTTTATCCCTGGAAAATACAACCCAGGCCCAATAAAAGGGAAAGCCATATGAAAAAGCTTATTTCTCTATTATTTCTCTTTCTTTTTCTTGTATCCTGCGCTTCTAAAAATATGGATATGAAAACCAAAAAAGAGAATGCCATTGACATTCAGAGGATTGGTGAGGCCCACTATAATTCCGGCAAATATACTGCTGCATTAAAGAGCCTTCTTGAAGCCCATCAAATAATCCCTAATGATCCTTATCTTAATAATAGTCTGGGACTAGTTTATCTGGCCAAGGAGAGATATGATCTTGCAGAAAATAGTTTCAAAAAAGCATTGTACCTTAAATCAGACTATATTCACGCAAAAAATCATCTTGGGGTGGTATATCTTAAGCAGAAAAAATGGGATCTTGCAATTGGGTGTTTTAAAGAGGTTTCTGAGAATCTTTTATATGCCACTCCTGAAATATCTTTGTCAAATCTTGGATGGGCATATTTTCATCAAAAAAAGTACATCACTGCTAAAAATTATTTTATTAAATCCTTAGAAATCAGACCAAATTTTTTAGTTGCAGTGCATGGACTTGCATCCATTTACATTGAGACCGGCTACCACAACCAGGCCCTTGATTTTCTCCATCATGCCCTGGAAACAAATCCTGGAGCTGCTATTATTCACTCTGATATGGCAAAAGTTTATGAAGCTTTAAAAAATTTTGATAAAGCCAGAAAATCCTGGAATATTGTTCTTAAATTAGAACCTGCAACATCACCCCTTGCAAGGGAAGCACAAAAAAGGCTTTTTGAACTCAATTAATCTGATGTTGTGAAAGAATTTCTTTTTTGTTCAAGCTGAACAATGGATGGAGTTATAAATATTAATAGTTCATTTCTTTTATCTTTACCAATATCTGTCCTGAAAAGTCTTCCTAAATAAGGAATTCCTGAAAGAAAAGGCGTTCCTGAACTGCTCTTGTTATCTGTTGTTTTTACAATTCCGCCAATGACAATGGTATCGTTATTATTTACCAGAAGCTCTGTCTCTGCCTCATTGGTTGAAAGGGATGGAACCCCACTGGTAACAGAGTCGATATCATTTTTAGTCAAATAGACCTTCATTGCAATTCTTTTATCCGGTGTCACATGGGGTGTGACTTCCAGCAGTAAATCAATATTTTTAAATTTAACGGATGACCCACCCGTGTCATCGCGCTCAAGATATGCATATTCAAGGCCCTGTTTTATTTTTGCACTTTTGTTGTCAAGGGTAAGAATTCTTGGCGAAGAAACAACTTTAACATCACCCTTTGTCTCAGACGCTGCTATTTGTGCATTCATACTTAAAAAATTGGAACCCAAAATCCTATAAAAATTAAATGAGCCTGCACTGGCAGGTGCTGAAACCGGACTATTTAAAGCGATGGTGAAGTCCCCTGATCTTCCTGTGTATTCAGTTTGGCTATTTATAAAGCTTAAACCAAGCCCAAGCTCTCTTGAAAAATCCTTTGTCACTTCAACCACTTTTGCCTCGATCATGATTTGCGGGGTAACTTTATCCAATCGAAAAATAATTTCCCGGGCCTGATCAACTTTTGCCTGGGTATCAGTGATAATGATCATATTGGTACGTTTATCAACACTTATTCTACCCCTGTCTTTTGTTAGAATTTGGTCTATATGGGGTTTGATATCTGCTGACGCATCGGAATAATTTACAGGGATATATTCTGTCACCAATAGCTCTAAACTCTTTTTTTGTTCCAAAGATTTCTGCCTGGTAACAATAGTTTCCTGCATCATTTTTTCTTCTTTGTTCAATGTCTCTATGGTTGCAATCCGTATAACATTTCCTTCTTTTTTCATTCCAAGGTTATTCATCCTTAAAACAAGGTCCAGCACCTGATCCCATGGAACCGGATTTTCAAGGGTTAAGGTCACTTTCCCTTGAACATCCCTGTCGATTGCAAAATTAAGCTTTCCAACACTTCGAAGGATCCTGAATACATTCTTAATATCAATTTCATAAAAATCCAGCTTGATTTTTTCACCCGTATATTTTTTTTGCGATCCAAAGATTGCTTCTTCCATAGTTTGCTTTTTAGTGGTTTGTTTTTTATCTGCGATTAATAGGGGTTCTTCAGGCAGGTCTGTGTTCTGTCTTTCTGGCTCAATTAGCTGAATTTGAGGCCCTTTGAGTACTTTTTTATTTGCTTTACTAAATACAGGAGAGGCGACGGCAGATGCCTCAAAAAACAATGAAATAATATTTTGAGTCTGAACAACTCGATAGGGGACCTGATCCCTTATTTTTATCTCAATTTTTGAATTCTTTTTTTCCCCGGGAATCTGAATCGGCATTAACCCTTCAACTGCCGATTTAAAATATTGCGTTAAAAGTGGCCGTTTATGATGCTCCGGGATTATTGTATTATAAAGATTTAAAAACAATTTATTATTGATAGTTTCCTGGGTGATGTCATGTTTTACAGGGTGGCTTGTTTGAACAACTATGCTGGATTTCCCATCCGCCTCAGTATTAAATTCAATATGGGTCATTGTTGCTGTTCTATCGGGGATAATAATGGTTTCTTCAGATACGGGATTTTCCTGGGAGTTCTTATCCACCACCATGGCTGTAGAGTCAGCTAGCTTATTGACACTGGCCTGCTTTCCCATAATATTATCAGAAAGAGCCACAGTTAAAATATGATCATTTTCAATCACTTCATAGTGAAGGTCCTGTTTTAACAAAATTTCAACTTTTGCAGTTTTCATCTCTTCATCAATATAGGTTACAATTAAATCACCAATACTGTTGTTTTCAGGGACTATTATCTTAAAATCTTCAGCAATTCCGGTTTCAGGAAAATAAATGGCAATTCCAAAAGGAAAAGATTGTTTTATGGAGGTATAGACTAATTTTTGATTCCCTTGAATTTCAATCTCAACGGGGTGTTTCGCAAGATCAACACTGACAGCACTTATCTGCCTATCCTTCGGAATAATGGCAGTTTTATCTAATATTCCTGAACTGGTTTGTATTTGTTTAGCTTTTTTAATTGTTTCAGTTTTGGGGGCAATACACCCGGCAACAATGAACACAGCCAAAAAAAAGCCAAGTATTTTATTCATCGTATTCATTCTTGTTTTCATCTGGGGAAAAGGCATATTAATCCTCATTATCAATTTTATGAAATTTTATTTCCTGAACACGCTCTTTGAGCTTTCCTTTATAATCTTTAATCAGCTCCTTGATCACAATGCTGCTATCTTTAATTTCAGATACTTTTCCCTGATTTTTTCCAATATAAGTACCAATACCCACCTCATACCCTTTGCCATTGGCTTCCTCTACCATTGCAACCTGTCTGTTTTTCATAATAATGACGGCCACCAGACGAATTTGGCTTAACTCAATTTTTTCAAGGGGGGTTAAAATTCTTTTTGGGCGCTCATCAATCAGGGGCTGACTTTCTTCTACTTTTTCCTGAATCAGCGATTCAAATGGATCAATTTTGCCAAGGGAATCATAATGCTCAGGCTCTTGTTTATCCTCTTTTTGTTTTGAAACCTGAAGAGTGTTTTCTAAGACTGGAATTTTATTGTTTTTTGGATTTAATTCATCTTTTTCAAATTTATCTTGAACAATGGGTTGGGAGAATATTTTACCAGAAATCACACTTGGGGCTGATTTATTTGCTGCAGGTGGCTGATCATCACAGGCAATGATCAAAAAAATACATACAAGTGCTGATAAAATTATCTTAGATGCAGGTATCATTGTGAATTCTTTTTATCGATTCCTATTTCTTTTTTATTTTTTGATTATTTTTATCTATTGATTCTTTTTTTTCAACAAACATATAGGTAACAGCCGTGCAGCTCATTTCCAACAGCTCACCCTTGGTTTTCACCTCAACATTATTGATATTCACAATCCTGTTAAGCCTTGTAATTTGATAGAAAAAATCCGTAATTTGATGGTATCGACCCTGGACCTTTATGGAAACAGGAATTTCTTTAAAAAACTCCTTATTGACTTCTTTGCCAGGTTCAAACAGGTGAAATGCCAGTCCTGCATAGCTTCCTGCCTTGGAAATACCTGTCAACAGTGATGGGAGCTCACGTTTATCAGGAAGGGCTTTCATTGCCATATTAAATTCCTCGGTTTTTTGGGCCATTAATGTTTCATATTTTAAAATCTCGGAAGCCCTTTTCTTAAATGTTGAAAGCGTGGCAACCTGGCTTTTATAATTATTTTGTTCTTTTTTCAATTCATCGTGCTTTGACATAAACACAAAATAATAATAGGCACCTCCGATGACAGCGAATGTTATAAGGTAGATAAGCAGCCGTTGTCTTTTTGTAAGTGTAGCGACATTTTCAAAAAAAACGTCCCGGGTTTTTTTTGTTTCATTAATTTTACTTTTTCCCTTGCTCATTCTGCCCTTATTTTAAATTTTCTTGTTTCTCTTCTTTTGATTTTGCTTTGCTACAAAGCAATTCAAATGATTTTAACATAACACCATCTTTAAAATTTTTCATTTTAGCTGTTTTTAAATCAATTTTGTCAAAGATTGAAGAATTTTCAAGTTTATCCATAAACTCAGCAATTGTAGGGTTATCAAATGCAATCCCTTTGATGGTTACACTATTTTCATTTGTTTTAAAACTTTCAAGCCACATTCGCTGGGGAACAATAAGGTCAGTCATTTTATCAAATAAAATTAATTGTTCTCCCCTCTGTTTTTTCAATGAAGAGACTATTTCAAGCTTTTCTTCAAGAACTTTCAGGTCTTTTTTAATTTTGGCTACCCGGTCGGCCTTTTCTTTATATTTTAATATTTGATGATTGACCTGTTTTGTTTTTTCTTTAACTTCCAAAATTTGTTTATTCATACTCATTGTGTACCAGACAAGAGCCACAATGGTTAAAAAAATCAACAATAAAAAAATAGATATCAGTTTTCTGATATTCTCTTTTTTTCTGGCAACTCTAAATGGTAAAAGATTAATTTTTATCATTTATCATCCACTCTTCTTAATGCAAGTCCTATGGCTATCGGTGCCAGGGGTCCGGCTTTGGTTATAAAAGAGTCTGGAAATTTCTTTTCATTTACAATCAAGGCTTCAAAGGGATTAATGATTGATATATCTGCATCCAGCTCAGATAAAAGACTA
>CALGRI010000290.1 GCA_937880875.1 uncultured Pseudomonadota bacterium | reverse complement strand
ATAGGAAAATACTTATTTTCAATAAAATAGTGCTTGACATTAAATAATTGTATACCGTATACAATTATGAATGATTTGTCATGCAACGTAAATAAAATTCATTAGTTCATGGCCTTATTAACGGCAATATAACTTAAACCCAAGGATATATGTCATGACCGCAAAAACACACGGCAAAGAACTTGAAAGATTGAAAAGCCTTCAACAGCAAGCATTCATGGGGGGCGGCGAAAAAGCAAGAGATCGCCAACGTTCAAAAGGAAAACTGAGCCCAAGGGAAAGGCTTGATCTGTTATTTGACCTGGGCAGTTTTGTGGAGTTAAATGATCTTGCCGAAAGCCAGTGCATAGATTTTGGTATGGAAAAAAGAAAAGTTCCTGGAGATGGTGTGGTAATTGGTTATGGCACCATTGACGGGAGGACCGCCTTTGCCTATGCCCAGGATGCAACTGTTCTGGGAGGATCAGTCGGGACGATCCATGGCCAGAAAATCTGTAGAATCATGGATGAAGCCATCAAAGTGAAAGCACCTTTGATCTGCCTGAATGATTCTGGCGGAGGAAGGCTTCATGAAGGATTTTTTGCCTCCAAGGGAGTTGCCGGCATGTTCTTCAGGAATACTGCTGCATCCGGGGTGATCCCACAAATTTCCTGCATCATGGGACCCTGTGCCGGCGTGTCAGTGTATTCACCGGCATTGACGGATTTTATCATCATGGTGGAAAAACAGAGCCAGATGGTCATAACCGGTCCCAAAGTCATTTATGATGTAACAGGTGAAACAGTGAACCTGGAGGAACTTGGCGGTGCCCGCGTTCACAGCCGGATCACGGGGCAGGCACATTTTGTCACAAAAACGGATCAGGAAAGCATTGAGTTGATCCGATACATCTTAAGCTTTCTGCCATCCAATCATGAGGAAACACCACCCTCACTCCCCTGCGACGATGATCCTGAAAGGAAAAATAATACTCTGACTGAGATTGTACCGGCAGAGTTTAAAAGAGCCTATGACATGCATAGGGTTATTGTTGAGGTGGTGGACAAAAATGAATTCCTGGAAATCCTTCCTGAATTTGCTCCCAGCATTATTACGGGCCTTGCACGCCTGGACGGAGATACAGTGGGAATCGTTGCTAATCAGCCGTCCGTTATGGCCGGATGCCTGGATTATAATTCCTCAGACAAGGCAGCCCGGTTTATCAGGTTCTGTGACTGTTTTAATATCCCTTTGGTGAATTTAGTGGATGTGCCCGGATATTTCCCCGGGGTTGACCAGGAACATGCCGGTATCATCCGCCATGGTGCTAAAATGCTTTATGCATATGCAGAAGCCACAGTGCCCAAGATAACCCTGGCATTGAGAAAAGAATACGGAGGAGCTGTCATGGCCATGTGCTGTGCCGGAATGGGGGTGGACCTGATGATGGCCTGGCCTGTGGCCCAGCTTGTTGTGCTTGATACTGCGGCAGCCATTAATATCATATACCGCAAAGAGATTCTGGCAGCAGATGACCCTCAAAGCTTTAAGGCACAGAAAATCAAAGAATATGATTATAAGTATTCAAATCCGTTTCATGCAGCCTCCAATATGCTGGTAGACAGCATTATCGAGCCTTGTGAGACAAGGACCCAGATCATCAAAGGGCTTAAAATGTTGAAAAATAAAAAACGGCCAGCACCTTTCAGAAAACATGGAAACATCCCGCTATAATGGTGAATGGTGAGATGTGAGATGTGAGGGAAGTTAGGCTGATGTTTTTTTCTCACTACGCAAAACTCATATTTCAGTACTTTCATATAAATTTGAAGTCACTTTTCGAAAATATACATAAGGAGACAGGCACATGGATTTTTTACTGACAAAGGAACAAAAATATATTCAAAAAGCTGCCAGAGAATTTGCCATAGGGGAAATGGCGCCCGTGGGCCGGGAATTTGATTTAAATGAAACCTATCCGGAAGCTATTGTAGAAAAAGCAAGAAAGTTGGATCTTATCGGGCTTTTCATCCCTGAAAAATTCGGTGGTCCTGGATTAGGCTATCTTGAGCAGGCCATGGTCATGGAAGAGTTCTGGAAAGTTGATCCCGGTATCAGCCAGCAGCTTTGCTCTTTAACCTTTGGCGCAGAAGAATTCCTGCTTTTTGGTACGGATGAGCAGGGTAAAAAATTTTTAGAGCCCATTTTCACAGGGGATGCAGTTATGGGATTTGCCATAACAGAGCCTGATGCAGGTTCTGATACGCTGGCAGCCGCAACCACTGCCGTAAAAGAAGGCAATGAATGGGTCCTTAATGGTTCAAAAGTCATGATCGGAAACGGAACCCGTGGAACCTTTATGCTGATTTTTGCCTTAACTGATCCCGATGCTGCCCGATCCAAGCGGCACAGTATAATTATTGTTGAGACAGACAGACCAGGTTACAAGGCTGACCCCATGCATGGTAAAATGGGGTTACGCGCTTCAGACACGGCAGCCATTTATCTTAACAATGTCCGTGTGCCCGAAGAAAACCTTCTTGGCACCCGGGGAAACGGATTTCACCAGCTCATGGCCTTTTTTGACAGAAGCCGGGCTTATGTCAGCGCCCATGGTGTCGGACTTGCCCAGGGGGCTCTTGACATGGCTGTCAAACATGTCAGAGAACGAAAACAATTTGGAAAGCCCATTGGCAGTTTCCAGGGTGTCCAGTTTAAAATTGCAGACATGGCAGTAAAAATAGAGCTTGCCAGGAACATTATGTACAAGGCTGCCTGGCTGCTTGATAATGGCACACCCGATACAAACGTTACTGCCATGGCAAAAATGTATAGCGCACGCATTGCCGTTGAAGTGGTTGATGAGGCCCTGCAGCTCCACGGGGGGTATGGATATTTTAATGATTATGATATCGAGCGCTTCTACAGGGCTGCAAAAGTCCTTGAAATATATGAAGGGGCAAAGGAAATCGAAAAAATGATCATCGGACGGACCATAGTGGGCAGATAAAGTCCATTGTATATTTTTCCAAAAATCTAAATTTTAAGGATTCAACAATGAAACAAGAGTTTTTATTAGGAAATGGTGCCATAGCCCTTGGACTTTTAGAGGCAGGCTGCCAGATCATGACCTCCTACCCCGGAACGCCGTCTTCGGAAATCCTTCCGGAAGTCGTCCGGTTTTCCAAAGCCGCCAATCTGAATACCAGTATTGAATGGTCTATTAATGAAAAAGTCGCCTTTGACAATGCCTTTGCTGCGGCTATTTCAGGCAAGAGGGCTGCCTGCTGCATGAAAATGGTGGGCCTGAATGTGGCAGCGGATTCGTTTATGTCTGCAGCCTATATCGGCAACATCGGCGGGCTTGTGATTATCTCCTGTGATGACCCAGGACCCCATTCATCCCAGACGGAGCAGGACTCAAGACTCATGGCACGTCTTGGCAAAGTGCCAGTGCTTGATCCTTCAAGCCCTGAAGAGGCAAGGGAAATGATCAAGTTTGCCTTTGATCTTTCCGAAGAATTCCAGGTGCCTGTGATGGTTCGCCCTGCCATCAGGGTCTGTCATGCGCGCCAGAATATCGAATACGATGTTCTTGAGAATAATTTGACCAAGGCTGATTTTAAACGGGAGCCAACTCGCTGGGCTTCCACACCAAAATTCAGGTTTTTGCAGCACAAGGCATTGAATGAAAAACATGTGAAAATCAGTGAAAAATTCAACACCCTGACACCTTTTAATATGCATAACCTTGAAAAGAAAAAATCTTATCCATTCGGGGTTGTAACAGGTGGTGTACCCTCAAGTGTGATCCAGGATATGTTTGAAGAATATGGAAGAGCTGATATCCCTGTCCTGAAACTTGGGGCACCCTATCCTTTCCCGGAAAAACTGGCCGACGAGTTTATGGATGCCTGTGACAAGGTATTGGTGATCGAAGAAACGGATACTGTGATTGAATATATGTTAAGGGACAAACGAAAGACCTTAGGGAGATTGTCCGGCCATGTACCCATGGAAGGTGAGCTTGTGCCTGAAAAAATCGAAGGCATACTGAACAAAACCCTTTTAGACTGCGGACTTCCTGCCTTGTCAGACTTTGACTGCGGCCTTGAAGCCTTCAATCTTGTGGGAGGACTTGAGCTTCCCATCAGAAAACCGACTCTGTGTTCCGGGTGTCCCCACAGGGCCTCTTTTTATTCCATTAGAAAAGCCTTGCCAAAAGCCATCTTCCCTTCTGACATCGGGTGCTACACCCTTGGCAGCAACCTGGGAGTTGTGGACACGGTCCTTGACATGGGAGCCGGGATTACCATGGCATCGGGATTCTGGAACGCCTATATCCAGGATGGTGTTAAAAAACCTATTGTGGCCACCATGGGAGACTCCACCTTTTTCCACTCCGGCACAACAGGCCTGATCAATGCGGTTTACAATAATTCCCGGTTTATTCTGGTGATTCTGGACAACCATATTACAGCCATGACGGGCATGCAGCCGGCCATTACCCAGGGTGATCGGGTTGATGGGAGCAAAGGCAATGCCATTGCCCTTGAGACCATTGTAAAAGGATGCGGCGTTGATTATATCAAAGTGCTTGATCCCTTTGATACGAAAAACATGACCCAGACTGTAAAGGATGCAGCAGAATATGTGAATGCTCCTGACGGTGGTATTGCCGTGATCATTTCACGCCATCCCTGTGTGATCGGGTTTAAAGATGAGGCTATTCCTGAAAAGATCAAAGTAAAGATAACTGATGAATGTGATGAATGCGGATTCTGTCACACTCGATTTGAGTGTCCTGCCATGTATCAGGATAAAGAAAATGGAAAGACTGAAATTAACGAAGTGCTTTGTGCAGAGTGTGGTGTCTGTTTACAGATCTGCCCGCGGGATGCGATTGAAAGAGTATAAACCTTTACGGAGAAAAACACTTATGAAGACGATCAATTATGTATTAACCGGCCTGGGCGGACAGGGAATCCTTTTCATGACAAAGGTGCTGGCCACCACTGCTTTAAATAAAGGATATAATATTTTAGGCGCGGAAACCCATGGTATGGCTCAACGGGGCGGCTCTGTTGTATCGCATTTAAGGATCGGGGATGCCCGTTCAAGCTTGATCCGGGCAGGTGCAGCAGATTTCCTGTTATCCATGGACGAGTCTGAAGCCTACCGGTATCTGCCATACCTGAAAAAAGGCGGAAAATTATTTGCCAATGCATCTTCACAAACCTTCCCAGATGAAAGGATAGCCTTATATCTTAAAAAAAATGAAATTGAATCCAGGGCCATGGAAGCGGGGAAAAAAGCAATGGAACTTGGATCTCCCAAGTCAACGAATCTTGCCATGGTGGCCTTTTATGCTGCCTTTGACTGCGGACCTTTAAGCGCGGATGACCTGAGGGCCACGGTGGATAGCATGAGTCCCGGACCTTTTAATAAAACGAATTTAAAGATTTTTGATGTTTGCTATGAGACCGGCAGAAGCATGGTTTAAAAAACATCATACCTTGATAAGAAAACCTTAACTTGGATTAATTGTATACAGCATACAATTAATCAATAATATGGTAAACTTTATTGATTATATATGGAGGCTTTTATGGAACTTTTTAAGAATCTTACGGTACTATCACTTGAACAGGCAACTGTTGCCCCCTATCTTACATATAGACTTGCCCAGGACGGAATGAACGTCGTAAGACTGGAGCATCCCGTATACGGTGATCCCAACCGGTTCATCGGAGGAAATGTCCTGAATGAAGAAAGAATGAACGCCTATTTTCTGTGCATCAACTCCGGGAAAAAAGCCCTGTCCTTGAACCTGGCCGACCCCCAGGGTCAGGAAATATTCAAAAATCTGGTCCGCAAGCTTGATGTGGATATTTTTGTCACCAATCAATTGCCAAAAAATTATCAAAAGCTTGGCATTTCATATGAATTGATAAAAGAAATCAAACCGGATATCATCTGGCTGGGACTTACAGGGTTCGGCCCTGACTCCAATGAAGGTGCCTATGATCCTATTCTACAGGCAAGATCAGGATTAATGGAGCTCACGGGCGAGGCTACGGGTGATCCACAGGTCCTGGGTATTCCCCTGCCTGACATGGGAACCTCGGAACACGGATACGGGCTTTTGATGAAAGCACTCTTTAAACGGGCTGTCACCAAAGAAGGCACACGGATTGATCTTTCCATGTTTGAATCAACGGTATCCTGGCTGACCGTTCCCATCGCCCTTTCAAAGAGCTTTGGTGCGAATATTTCCAGAAGAGGCAACACCCATGAATTTTTCAGCCCAGTATCTGTTTATAAAACCAGCAACGGATTTGTCTACCTTGCCGTGGGCAATGACCGGCAGTGGGAATCTGTAGTATCTCAAGACCTGTTTAAATCCCTTGCAAAGGAAGAATACAAAAAAAACCAGGGCAGGATTGCAGATGTAAAAAATCTGAACAATGCCATTAATGCCATCACACAAGAGCATACCTCTGAAGAACTCATTGAGCTGTTCAACTCTATCACCGTGCCCATATCAAAGATTAAAAACGTGAATGAGGTGGTTGAAGATCCATTGGTTGCAAAACGAATTCTCACTTCAACTGATCCAAAGACAGGCACAAAGCTAACACTTGCTCCGCCACCCAACATGACCCCTTTTCTTGAGGGAAAGGACCGCAAACTTTCCTTTCCTCCAAGGTTTGGTGAACAGAACCAGGAAATCTATGGTGATGTCCTGGGCTATGACAAAGCCACTCTTGCAGA
>CALGRI010000289.1 GCA_937880875.1 uncultured Pseudomonadota bacterium | reverse complement strand
ATCAAAGGCCTGTTTATCCTGCCGAGGGATCTTGTATGTGTGCTTAATATGATGACCATGGAAAGTGAATAGTAGTTTTGTGATGGTCAAATAAGATTGAATCGTGTGCGCTGATACTTTTTTGTCCTGGAGAAACCCACCAAAACAGTCCATATGGTCCGTGAATTTTTCATTGAGATTGTCGATTCTTTGTTCTTTGCAAAAAGGTAACAGTTTTTCCCTAATGACAGCATTATACAATGCTTTTGTGCTGTCTGCTAAAGCCATAGTGTCTTGAGAATTGAAATACTGGTTTATCTGAGATTCAACTTCTGGTAAATACGAAATAGACATTTCATGCCTCCTTGATAAGGATGTTGTTGTTTGGGCTCTGTCAGACATATCAATATCTTTCAGGGCCGGTCTATTTGCATATTTGCTGAATTGAATCAAAAAGAATAGGGGGGCAAGCATTAGCAACATGTCTCAGTGGTAATATAAAAAATAATTTTGGGGAATATGATGAATATATTATAAAAATTAGTCTGGGGTAATGCGGGGTATGCTTCCTACGGCTTATATAATTGAATAAAAATCTCAAGGCTGAAAAAGCCCTATATACCCATATGTGGGGGTGCCTTCAATTTGTCTGGAGTGAGTCTTTAAAATGCCAGTTATCACTGTAGGTTTCCAGCCGAAATCACATATAAATAGGCACAGCCCTCGCGGTCCTGCCTACCCGAAAACGACACGTTAAAAAAACCGAGTTATAAAGCCCAGTCTGGTCTAAAATTTATTTGGTATTCTTGAAAAATATAGGTCCTGCAATTTTTCAGGATAGACTAATTTTTATATAAAAATTAGTCTATAAGAATGACCGGGAATGATGCCCAGGGTCCATATATCCGTTCTTGAGAAACTGGGGGCTCTCTTTTCCCTGTTAAAATGAAATTGTACATAATCGAGAAATTAAAAGGACTAATATCGTATAAAATTTTAAATGAAATACCTATAGAGTTTAATACTTTGATGAATCATTTTCCTGATAGATCACTCTGAGCTTTTTCGACAATAGAGTCGATTGCAGCTGACTGCTCAGGAGAGATGATGGACTGATACTCAAGTTCAAGCAAATCATATGTTTTTTCCAAGGCTTTATCCCGGATTGTTTTTGAACCTTTGTTTTTCCAGCTTTCCCAGTTATCGTGGTCAAACAAGTCTGAATGCCAGAGTTCTTCCTTAAAATGTTGAAACGTATGCTGGGAAGTCAGGTAATTCCCGCCAGGCCCCACTTCCTTTATGACATCAAAGGCCATGGATTCCGGATCGACTTTTACCGGTCTTAGTGCATGCTTGATAAAGGCCATGCAGTCATTGCAGAACACCAGGTCGGGATAATCTACAACCAGATCCGTATCCAGCTGCATGGCATCCATGATATCGGCATTAAATGAAGAAAGAGTCCCCACCATTCCTGTCTCAAACCCGGCCTGGGCGTCCAGCACTTTGGCATCTCTTAGCATGGACGGCATCCTGATTGGGAAGTCAAGCCAAAGGCCCATCTGGGCCATGGCTACTTTTAATACGGCAAACTCGGGACCTGCCATGGAAATATTGGTGGTTTTCATATTCATCCCCCTGGCAAAACTGGTGTAGACCAATGGAGCACCAGGATTTATCAATTGTGACAGGGTGATGCATCCCAATATCTCTGCATGGGCTTGGGCGATCATGCCTGGAATCGTAACAGGGGATGTACTGCCAAGAATGGGTCCGGAACTGAGCATTATTGGGATATTATACCGGTTCATTTCCATCATGGCTTCAAGAGATGCTGTGTCCATACTCAGAGGCGGCAGGGTCAATACCCAGCCTGAGATAAAAGGTCTTTTCAGGAACGCCTCCCTGCTACCGGCTGCGATACTGACCATTTTAATGGCATCCTGGACACCTCTGTATCCTAAAACGCCACCGGTAATATGTTTGGTTGTATTCTTAATACAGGTGGCCCAGGTATGCCAGTCACATACAGTGTGATCGACATCCTGAGGGGTGATCAAACCACCGGATACCTTGATATGTTCCAATTGATCTGCGATCCTGACAAGCCGTTCAAGATCAATGTTTGATGCTGGTCTTTTTTCACCGGACCAGGGATCAATAACGCTGGTTGCCATCGTCATGCAAGTGATTCCTGGGTCGTGGTCTTCAAATTTGACATCCTTTTCCGGGTTCAGGGCATAAAGTGTAAAATCCTTGCGCTTCCGGGTCTTGTTCAAGGCATCATTGACAAGACGTTCATTTATAAATACCGTATCATTATTGATGATTGTGGCGCCTGCTTTATTGAAAACTTCCAATGCCTCTCGTGCTGGGAATTTCATTCCAACTTCATTTAAAATTTTTAAGGAACATTCATGGATGTTTTCAATATCACTGTTGGATAAATAATGAAGCTCCGGTCTCATTATAGGCCCTCCCTGTATACGATGATCATTTGGATCCTGGTTTCAATAAAGAAACCAGGGGTTCTTCTTTTGTCCGTCATCAGACTTTTACTATGCTGATGGTCCCCTTTTCAGGACAGACAGAATAACAGCCACCGCAGCCCACACAGTTTTCTTCTTTAACGTATACATTTTCTTCATCCGGCTGCATGGCATCTGAAAAGCAGACCTTCAGGCACATGCCGCAGTTGATACATTTTTCCTTGTCAACAATTGCCTTTTCATGGGGCATCTGGCTATATTCCATGCAGGCATCCGTTGCAATTCCTAACATCTGGTCAATGGTCTGGTATCCTTTTTCATCCATAAAGACTTCCAATCCCTTGACCTGTTTTGTGAGCCAGTCATACCCGTAACACATGACCGCAGAGCACATCTGGACAATGTGTGCACCGCTCATGATGAACATGACAATATCGCGCCAGTCATAGGCACCATTGGTTCCAGTGATATAAAGTTTATCACCCAGTGCGGCTCTGACCTCGTTAATCCATCTTAGAGTCAGAGGCTTGGTCCAAGGGCCCCCAACACCCGCTTTCCCATAAATAAGGGGTTTGCCTGTTTCAATATCGGGAACAAACCCGATAAACCGGTTGGTGAGGGTAACGGCTTTGGCACCGGCTTTTTGGAGCATGCTGGAAAATAAAACAAGATCTGTGACCTGGGGGGTTACCTTGATAATAATGGGAACATTCAGGGCTTCCGATACTTTTTGGGTTATTTCGCAGGCATAGTCAAAGTCCTGGCCCACGTTCATACCGGTTCGAACTCCCGGCATCAGTTTGGGGTGGGGGCATCCAAAATTTAATTCAACCAGGGGCACACCGCCGTCTTCCATCTGTTTGCCCAGCGTTACCCACCCGTCAATATCAGTAGAACCAATGCTGCCGATGACCACAGCATCTTTTTGGGCAGCATATTTTACGGTCTCGGTGATTTCCTTCATAAAGTCTTCCGGCGGTTCCAGGGCAAGTCCGCTCCGGCTGTAAAGACTGAATGATCGGGGTACTTTTCCGTGGCAGACTTCATGTTTTGCATTTAAAAAACGCCATTTTGCGCGTTGGGTCAGCTCTCTCATATCAGGAGAATCCGTCATGGTTTTTGCAATAACAGCACCGGCACCGGCATCAATGCATTTTTTCATGTTTGCCGCATTGAGGGTCGGCTCTGCTGATGCAGCAGCCAACGGATTTTTAAAGGTTACACCGCAAAACTCTATTCTTGTATCAGCCATAGTAATTATCCTTTAATTTTATAAAAAACTTTTACGGCCTGCCAGCCCGGGAAAGGTCTCCCTTGCCTGGGCCACTTTTGCAGGGTCAATGTCTGTTTCTATGATCATCTCTTCATCTCCAGCACCCGCCAGAATCGTCCCCCATGGATCAATGACCATACTATGTCCTGCAAATTGACTTCCGCAATTCATACCCGTCGAATTGGCAGAAATCAAAAAACATTGATTTTCCAGGGCGCGGACACGGTTGAGCATTATCCATGGCTCAATTCTTGGATAGGGCCATGCAGAACAAACCAGAAAATATTGAGCCCCCTTATCCACCATCGCCCTGAATAGTTCAGGGAATCTTAAGTCAAAACAGGTGGCCATTCCAATTTTCCCAAACGGTGTATCCACTACAACAACCTTGTCTCCAGGAGAGAGGATCTGGGTTTCCTTTGAATTGTATCCAAATAGATGTATTTTCCTGTATTTGGCAAGAATTTCTCCGTCAGGAGACAAGAGAAGACTGGTATTATAATAGTTTCCTTTTTCTTTTTCTACAAAACTGCCGGTATGAAGAAAAATTTCTTTTTCCCGGGCCAGTTTTTTCATCAGGGTCGGTGTCGGGCCATTGATATTCTCAGCTTTGTCCACATACTGGCCAAAGCTCATGAAACCCAGATTCCATATCTCAGGAAGAATAACCAGGTCGGCATCGCCACATTTTTTTATCGCCTCTTCTGCTTTATTAAGTGTTGCATCCTTGTCACCTTCGACAACCGACATCTGGATTGAAGCAACTTTCATAACAACTCCTCCCTTTCCTAGGATGAAATATGGATAAAGGTCATTTATTTCATGTAATTCATCGGTTTGACTGCATAGCTGAACTCGATACTCCGGTTCAATGTCGGGTCAGACAAAAGACCGGAAAAAGTATCAGCAAAAACAAAATCTTCTGTTTCCATTTTAACTGTCCCGGAAAATATAACAATATTATTTAATGGGCCTTTAATTTTTTGGGAAATTAATTCCATTAGTTCAGACGGGGACATCAAAAGGCCCAAGCCGCCTTTTTGATACAAGATGGTATCCGCACCTTTTTTAACGGAGCATTCCATACTCAAATCGTCCCAGTGTTCAAGCAAATCGCTTAACTCCCAGACCATGGGAGAAATCAGGTTGGGAGTGATCTGTTTTGCCCTGGGGATATCAAGCTCTTCCAGTTTCCGATCCGTGTGATCACTGCCGATCCCAACATAAATCTCTTTGTCGTCTTTTACAAAAAGAACATATTCAATTTCACCAGATGTTTCTTCTCCGTAAACTTCAATCACCGTCTCCGTCGTAAGGGCGGACGGGATGACAGGATAAAGTGTTGGCGTCGAATCAGGCACATCAATTCCCTTGGCAGACAGTTCATCCAGATGGTGTTTTACCTCTTCCTGATCCCTGCCGGTAAATCCCGCATTTACCATTTTCTCAACAGTGAAAGACAAGGGTGTCACCTTATGGTCCTTTTGTAACAATAATTGAATTTTCACGCTAAATCCTTTTTTTTATTTTTTGTAGTATCTGATCTCAAATGTGACACAACCCTGTGGAATCCGGTAAGGTCCATGGGTCATTCCCGGAGGCCTGCAGGCATAATACCCCGGCAGATAGGTTTCGTCTTTTGCGATGTCGTATAGACTTCCTTCCACCAGGAGTACCTCTTCCCAGAAATCATGGACCAGTGTTTCAGAGGTTTCAATACCCGGAGGGAATTTGAGCATACGGGTATAATCACCGGTATCCGAATCAAGGCTCAGGATTTTTTCTTTGATGCCAAGGGTATCCCCTTCAACATCTTTCCATTTATATTCCGTATCATAATCTCTGAATTCAATTTCAGGTTTAGCCATTTATTTTCTCCTTTTCTTTGTCACGTTTTAAATTTTTTAATCATTATTTATTAACAAATTTTAAATATCTATTATTAAGACGCGGGGAGATCACCTGGATGATTTCCATGAATCCGCCGCTTAAGAAGCGAACAGCCAAGATCATTATGACAGAAAAGATCAGAAGACTGTAGCCACTCGCATATCCACTGATCAATTCTTTAGTAATCACCACAAAAAATGATCCCAGAATCGGTCCGTACACTGTCCCCAGGCCCCCGATAATCACGATTAAACAAACATACCCCATTTGATCCAACCCGCCTATCCCGGGATCGATCAATCCTAAAAAGTGGGCAAAATAGGCGCCGGCCAATCCTGCCAAAGAGCACCCAAAAGCAAATCCGAAGACTTTCCAGAACCGGGTTTTTATACCCATGCTTTCAGCAGCGTCAATATCGTCACGGACCGCAAAAAGGTTAAGTCCCCAACGTGAGTGATACAATAATATGGAGATCAGAAAGGCGAAAATCATCAGTCCCAGTCCCATAAAATATCCAAACAACTCGGCATTGGGCCCGGAAAAAAATGTGGGTGCCAGCAATCCGCCAGTCCCGCCGGTTATTTGATGTTCCGCTGTAATAATAACATTAACCACCTCGGCGAATGCCCAGGTAACAAGACAGAGGTAAAAACCGTGTACCCTTAATATGAGAAGGCCGATGACAATTCCTAACAAGCCTGCAATGAACGCACCTGCCACAAGTCCTAAAAAGGGAGACAGCCCGATATGCTGGGCCAGCAGTGCTGATGTGTAGCCCCCGATGGCCGGAAATGCCGCATGGCCGTATGAAAAAAGTCCGGTATAACCAAAAATGATATTCCAGCCTATGGTCAGGATGGCATAGTAAAAAGCCATGCTTAAGACAGTAATCCAGACAGACGGCAACGCCTTAGGTGCAATCAGACCCAATACAATGATTGTAACGGCAACAATTATTTCATTTTTTTTCATAAGACAGTAAATCCTCTATTTTTGTCCGAAGAGTCCCTGGGGTCTGAATAAAAGGAAAAAACCCATCATCAAAAACCCGATGGCATCCTTGTATGCCGATGAAATGTAAAACGCTCCCAGGGTTTCGGTGACCCCCAGCATCAGGCCTGCTACCAGTGACCCGGCAATAGACCCCAGACCTCCAATGGCCATTACTTCATAACTTTTAACCAGAGGAGAACCGCCAATGGTGGGAGACAAAGTGAAGATTGGGGCCACCAAGGCACCGGCCGCACCGGCCAGAGCACACGCAACACCACAGGCAATCCAGCTTTCCTTACCAATGTCTACACCATTTATTTTCGCACCCTGGCGAGACTGGGTAGTGGCTCTCCAGCCACGACCCCGCCACGTTTTTTTTATAAAAATGGCCAGCCCGATAACGAGGATTGCGGAAACCACCCCTGCCAGCACCTCGTTTCCACTGATTTTAACCCCTAGAATATAGACATCAGAGGTAATGTAATCGGCTGGTTTATGTCGGTAAGGCCCAAAGACTTTAATTGCCAGCTGTCGAAAAAAAAGGAGCAGTCCAAATGTCATGATCAGGGCATAATCCATTGGTTTTTCCATTTCCTGCGTGTGAATAGGACTTAACAGCAATTTTTCAACAACAGCACCCAGTATAAAAGTGACGATCATGGCCGTTGGCACTGAAAAATAAAATTGGAATCCCAGCATAGTTGATGCATAGTAGGCCATATAGCCGCCAATCATATAAAACTCGCCGTGGGCAAAATTAATGATCCGCATGACACCGTTTAAAAGTGCCAGCCCGACGCCCATCAGCGCATAAACCAGGCCAATTGTTATACCGCGTATAATCAGTTCCAATAGCATGTGCTAATCTCCAGAAACAAGACTCCGGAGGATGGGGAGTCGTTTGATTTTCCCCCGGAATCTTTTGATCAGGTTAAATACAATTCGTTAAGGATAAATCTGTTCGCGCTTATACCCTTTTCCCTCAACAGCTGTCAGTTTATTGATGAACAACTGATGACCCATCCACTGATTCCAAATAGGTCCTGGTCCTTCTTGCCGTTCAAAAGTTATTAACCCGGTAGTGCCTTCAAACTTTGTATCCTTTAATCCGGCAGCTATATCCTTAGGATCAGATGATTTGATTCGCTCCATGGTTTCAGCCAAAATCATCACCTCGTCATAGAGGAAAAGGGCAAAAACAGGCGGATCTACATCATATTTTGCCTTGTAAGCCTTTTTAAATTTTTCACCCAAAGGAGACAACTTGAGTTTATCCGACTCAAACGTAGCATACGTTACACCGACTCCCTTATCGCCCAAAATTTCCTGAAAGGCGGGATAGGTTGGCCAGTCCCAGCTGCAAAGAATCTGCATTTCAGGTGCAAGGCCGATTTCCAGGGCTTGTTTGGGTATCAGGTTGGTGGCTTCATAAACAGCAGCAATAACCAATAATTCAGGCTTTGGAGATTTGGCCTTGAGCTGCAGAAGCTGGGGTTTGAGGTCTGTTGCCTCCTGGGGATAGCCAATGCTGTAAACGTTAAGCCCCTTGGCTTTTGCAATCTTTTCAAGATAATTTGCAAACCCGCTGCCAAAGGCATTGGTTTCATACAGGATGGCGATATTCTTAAAGTTTTGGTCAATATACGGCAGTGCCAACTGGGCAATTTCTGCGTTAAACGGTCCGACACGGTAAACATAATCTGAATGACCTGCAGTTAAATCGTCGGTCCAGCTGTAATGAAGCATCATGGGTACCTGCATTTGAGTGGCAACCTTTTCCTGGGCCACGGCAACGGAGCTGTGCCACAGCCCCACAACTGCTGAAACTTTTTCTTTGGCAATCATTCGTTTGAGTGCAATAACCCCGGCAGCTGGTTTGCCTTCGTCATCGGCTGTGACGACTTCAAGTTTTTTCCCCAGAACACCGCCCTGGGCATTGATCTGCTCCACTGCCAGTTCAACTGTTTGTACATTGATTTTGCCTGATCTGAAATCACCGGTTGACATGGGCGTCACAACACCCAATTTAATAGTGTCTCCTGCCATCGCACCGATAGGGGGCAAAAAAACGGTTAGAATAAAGATAAAAGCGGTTAATAAGACTGATTTTTTCATGGAACCTCCTTTAAAGATTAAGTTTTATGTCAAACACCTAAATAATTTTTCTTAATATGTTTATTTCCCAGCAATTCTTTGCTGGCACCCTGCATGGAAATTTTTCCGTTTTCAAGCAGGTACCCGCGCTGACTTATCTTAAGCGCATGAAAAATATTTTGTTCCGTCAATAAAATTGTGGTTTTTTCTTCCTTATTGATCCGGACAAGGGCCTTTAAAATATCATTAATGACAATGGGGGCAAGTCCGAGGGAGGGCTCATCTAAAAGAAGCATTTTGGGATTGCACATAAGACCGCGCCCAACCGCCACCATCTGTCTTTGTCCACCGCTTAAGGTTTCAGCCAATTGCTTTTTGCGGTCAAATAGAACGGGAAACAGATCAAATACAAAATCCATTTGTCTTTTTATATTTTTCCGCGCAGATTTGGGATATGCACCCATTAGAAGATTTTCTTCAACGCTCATCTGGCCATAGAGCCATCCTTCTTCCGGAATCAGGGCAAGGCCAAGAGAGGCTATATTGTAGGATTCAAGACCGTGAATGGGCCGGTTCTCAAAAAATATGCTCCCTTGTTTTGGTGCCAGCATACCGGCAATGGTCTGTAGCAAGGTGGATTTACCTGCTCCATTAGGACCCAGTATACAGACAAATTCCTCAACCTGAATTTCCAGGGATACTGAGTAAAGCGCCTGGAGACCGTCATAAAAAACATTTACGTTTTCAATTTTTAACATAACGTCGCCTATTTTTCCTGAAATTTATATTCTTCGCCAAGATAGGCTTCTATCACCTTATCGTTATTTGCAATATCAGCCGGACTTCCTTCTGCAATGAGTGCTCCTTGGTGCAGGCAAAAAATATGATGAGCTGTTTCCATTATAGCGCTCATTACATGTTCAACCCATAGGATGGTAACCTTGAACTCCGAATGAATCCGCTTCAGAATTGTCATCATGTCCTTAGTTTCACTGGGATTCAGCCCGGCAATGGTTTCATCCAGCAGCAATAATTTTGGATTTACCGACAAGGCCCGGGACAGCTCTAAAAGACGTCTTTCCTGAAATGTCAGGTTCTTAGCCAGGCGATGGCGCTTCTCCCACAACCCTGCCAGGTCAAGTAACCGTCTGAAATCTTTCTCTCCTGGTTTGGCACAAACCTGAAGGTTTTGAAGAACAGTCATATTCATGAAGGGCCGGGGAATCTGGTATGTTCGTCCAATACCGGCACGGCAGATTTGATGAGGCCGCAGTCCGGATATGGGCTTCCCCTGAAAGGCAATATTGCCTTCAGTGGGTTTATAAACACCTGTGATACAATTGATAAGGGTGGTTTTTCCAGCGCCGTTAGGTCCAATCAAAGCCACAATTTGATGTTCAAAAATATCAAGGGAGATATCTTTGAAAACATCCAGGCCGCCGAAGGCCATGGAGAGATTTCTAGCCTGAAGCAGTGACGTCTGTTGAGGTGTGTTAGTCATGTTAAGCTCTCCCAAAAAATGACGTATGTAATATATCAGATACAATTACATTAGGTTTTGAAACGTGTCAAGAAAAAAATATCAAAACCGAAAGATTCATTTTAGTTTTTTTTAACAAACTAATAATATGGCAATATATATATTATTGGCCTTCAATAATATCGATTGGATTGAGGATTTTTCCATTAAAAAAATCAAACTAATACTTGACAATATTTTTCTGTATGTAATATATTAGTTGCAAATTTGGTCATCAAAGATCAATTGATAATAAGAACCAACTGCTATACGATGAGGATGATTGATGCCAAAGCTTACGACCATAAAACAACCAGACTCACTCGCCAAGATGGCATATGAAGCCATCCGGCAGTCAATACTTTCCGGTCAATGGCAGATCGGCGAATTATACAATGAAAAAGCCATAGCAGCCGATCTGGGTATTTCCAGAACACCGGTTAGAGAAGCGCTTCTGGAGCTTTCATCCCAGGATCTCATTGTTTTTATGCCCCGAAGAGGGTTAATGCTGAACCGTTTTACCCTGAGTGATGTTGATGAAATATTTGAATTGAGAAAAGCCATTGAACTGGCATCCGTGGAAAAAATTTCCAACGCTTCCCCCCGGCTTGACTTGCTTATAATTGAAGAATCCCTTCTGAACCAGCGAAAAGCTTTGAAGCAAAAAGATTATATCGCATTTATTGATGCGGACAGAATGTTTCATACCAATTTCAGTATGTTGACAAAAAATCGACGTATAATTTCAATCATGGAAAATATAAGGGACATGATCTGTGTGATGGGTGTAAAAGCCCTGAGTATAGAAGGACGTGCCGCAAAAGTGATCCAAGAACACCAGGCAATTTTTCAAGCAGTAAAAGAAGGGAATATTGAAGAAGCCCGCAAGGTCATGGCATATCATCTTGATCAAAGCATGGAAGCGGTCATGGAATCAGAATTATAAATAATGAAGGAGTAACACATGCGAATCAGACCATTTGATTTTAAAGTGGCCACTAGTCTGGCAGACGCTTTAAATCAACTTGATCAAGCCGGTTCCAATGCCCGGGTGCTTGCCGGTGGGACCGATCTTGTCTTAAATATGAAAAAAAAGAATATTCTCCCATCCACGCTGATCAGCCTTCATCCCATAAAAAATTTAGAATATGTTGAAGAAAAAAACGAAATGATCCATATCGGGGCCCTGGCAAAACATGCGGATCTCGCGATTCACCCCATTCTTGAAAAATATGTGTCAATTCTCTGCCAGGCCGTAGGGTTGATAGGATCATGGCAGGTTCGTAACATCGGCACCATCGGTGGAAATCTTTGCAATGCCTCCCCGGCTGCAGATGCTGTACCACCGCTTCTGGCACTGGATGCGGCAGTGGTCATCGCCACCCTGCAGGGAGAAAAAACAGTCCCCATTAATTCATTCTTTTGCGGTCCGGGTCAAACTGTTATGAAACCAAACGAAATTTTAAAGGAAATTCTTATTAAAAAACCGCTCAAACCATCTGCAGGATGCTATTTAAAGCTCAGGAGACGGAAGGCTGTTGATATTTCACTCGCCGGAGTTGCCTTTCAGGCGGAGAGCGATCCATCAGGACAGAGGATAGAACAGGTAAAAATTGCTTTGGGTGGAGTGGCTCCCACTGCTATTAGAGTGCCTGATGCTGAGAACTGCCTTGTGGGACTTTCAATAGAAGATGCGTTTCAAAAAATTCCTATGTGTGCGGATAAAGCGGCCAATGCTGCAAAACCCATTGACGATGTTCGTGCCACTGCAGATTACAAACGTACCATTGTCAATGTCTTTGTTCAGCGATGTGCTCAACACGTTTTGACAACATTAAAAAATTATAGAGGGCAATCATGAACCGGCTACCGATCCATCTTGTTGTGAATAAAGAAGACTATCATCTCTTTGTCAAACCCAATAGAGTGTTGTTGGATGTACTTCGTGAAGATCTGGAGCTGACTGGCACAAAGGAAGGGTGCGGACTTGGGAAATGCGGTGCCTGCACAGTATTACTGAACGGCCGCCCTGTGCACGCCTGTCTGACACTGGCCCTGCAGGTGGATGGCTGTGAAATTACGACCATTGAAGGGATCGGTGGGGAAAAAATGCATCCGCTTCAGGAAGCCTTCGTGGATAAGGGGGCCATTCAATGCGGATTCTGCACACCGGGAATGATTAACACGGCCAAGGCATTGCTGGATGAAAATGCCAATCCCAGCGAGGAGGAAATCAAGCAGGCCATTGCCGGAAATCTCTGCCGCTGCACAGGCTATAACAAAATTGTCGATGCCATTCATTCCTGTGGCTGCCAATCAAAAAAGAAAAAGGGGGGAATCAAATGAGTCAACTGGATATTGTTGGAAAATCTTTCCCTCAGATAGCGGCACAGGAAAAAGCCACGGGTAAGACAAAATTTGTTACTGACCTTGTGCTGCCAAGGATGCTCTATGGGAGGGTGCTGAGGAGCCCTTACGCCCATGCGAAGATTCTTTCCATTGATACGGCCAGGGCTGCTGCAATGCCAGGTGTAAAAGCAGTTGTAACATTCCAGGATACACCCAAAATCAAATTCGGACCCCGATCAGAGGACTGGACTATTTTTGCTGCTGATAAAACACGATTTTACGGTGACGAGGTGGCTGCTGTCGCTGCTGTTGATGCAGATACGGCAGAAGAAGCTTTGGAATTGATCCGGGTAGAATATGAAGAACTCCCCTATGTTATCAGTCCTCTGGATGCCATGAAATCAGGAGCACCACTGATTCATGAGGACAAACCCGGCAACATTGCCGCTGACTTCAAAATTGAGGCAGGTGATGTCGATCGAGCGCTGGATGACTCCTATGTGGTGTATGAAGATCATTTTTATACCAATCAGGTTTATCAGGCTTACATGGAACCTATGTCAACCCTGGCAGATGTGGATCTGTCAGGTCGAGTGACTATCTGGACGGGAACACAGATTCCGAATATGATGCGGATGACCTATGCCAAAGCGCTCGGTATGGCTCCTGACAATCTTCGCATTGTTGTTCCTGAGTATGGTGGTGCCTTTGGGGCTAAAATGGAAAACAACATTCATCTGGTGGCAGCGGTACTGGCTCAAAAATCCGGTCGCCCGGTGAAGTTAGTGAACACGCGGCATGAAGATTTTATTGCCGGGAATCCACGGGTCCCCATGCATTTTGATATTAAAATAGGAGCAACCCAGAACGGCATCTTAACTGGAAAGGACGTTAAAGTCGTCGGTGCAGCAGGAGCCCGACTGGTGTATTCCCAAGTCATCGTTGCCACTGCCTGCTACAGGGTAGATTCCCTATACCGGTTTAAAAATGTTCGGGCCAGAGGATACACTGTCTACACAAACACGGTGCCCACAGCATGTTTCAGGGGGTTTGGCAACTCACAATCCACCTTTGTTCTGGAGTCTGCCCTGGATGAACTGGCCACCCGGTTAAAAATGGATCCAGCCGAACTGCGGATTAAGAATGGAATGGGGTCCAATGAAACCAGCGTTCACGGCTGGAAAATCGGAAGTTCCGGCTTGCGGGAATGTGTTACCAAGGCAAGTGATGCGGCAAACTGGATTCAGAAGAAAAAAGACAAGACCCCTTTTAAAGGGATCGGCCTGTCCTGCTGTAACCATGTGTCCGGCAACCGGCCCTTTGCCAGGGAATTTGACGGCGGGTCCGGAATCGTTCGTATCGGCAAGGACGGCCGTATAACGGTTTTTCATGGTGAGTCGGACATGGGACAGGGTCAGAACACTACCTTTGCTCAAATTGTGGCAGAACGGCTGGGTGTTACCATGGACATGGTAAATGTGGCCCAAGTGGATACGGATATCTCACCGTTTGGTCTCGGTTCCTTTGCTACACGAGGCACACTGATGGGTGGTAACGGGGTATTGGCAGCCGCAAAAGATGCCTATGAACAGATGGCGGACATCGCGGCAGATATGTTAAACGTAAAACCAAGCGATGTTCAGTGCCGAAAAGGAATGTTTTTCCATACAGATTCTCCTGACACTAAAATTTCTTTTCAAAAAGTTGCTTCCGAAGCAACGATTAGACATCATGGTGCTCCCATAGTGGGGACGGGTTTTTACCAGCCGCCCACTGAGCTGCCTGATCCGGAAACCAAAAAGGGAAATATTTCACCCGCCTATCCATTCGGATGTCAAATCGCAGAGGTTGAGGTTGATCCGGATACGGGTCAGGTCTCTGTCACGAATTTTGTTGCAGCCCATGATGTGGGGCGTGCTATCAATCCAATGGCCACCGAAGGTCAGATTCAAGGCGGAATTGCCCAGGGACTGGGATGGACCTTGATGGAAAATATGGCATATGAAAATGGAAAGATAATCAATGCTGATTTTGTCGATTATATTGTTCCCAGTAGCTTTGATATCCCCGACATCACCACAATCCTGGTTGAGCCCATTGAACCCAACGGTCCCTATGGTGCAAAGGGGATTGGCGAGCCGGCTCTTAATCCGACTATGGCTGCCATCACTAATGCCATCTATGATGCAACCGGAGTCAGGATAAGGGAACTGCCGGTAAATCCTCAAAAATTGTTGGCAAAGATACAAAAAACTGGGAAGCATACAAAAAGGTGATTTAAAAGTAGATATAAATACAAAATTAGGAATAATAACAATAACCAAGTGAAGATCGGATTTATTCCTGGGGTGATATGCTGAAGAATAGAGCAAATCACAATAATTTGGTTTGAATTGTTCGATTTTTTACCTGATTATTCGCGAAAGGCGTTTAACTCCTTCTATCAAATCTTTTTTTCCATAAAAGGCAAAGCAGAACCTGAGGTAATTACCAAGGCTTTTTGAGCTTGAAAATTTGATGCCGGGCTGAAACCCTACCTGGTACTCATGTGCCTGGGAAAGTAAAATTTCAGTATCTGTTCCCTCTGGTAAACAGGACCAGATAAAGTAACCACCACCCGGGTCTGTAAAAGCAAGAGAGGGAATATACTGACGGAGTGCCTCACTCAGCGTGACCATGCGGTCTTGGTATTTTTTTCTTAAAAAGTTTAAATAATCTTTTTGTAGATCCAGATCTATGAAGCTGTTCACAATACTTGAAACAAAAGGATTCAAGCCACCCCCGCTATCAAGATAACCGCATGAGATAAACGGTTCCAGTAAAGAAGGTTTGGTTTGTATCCACCCCAGTCTCAGCCCCGGTGCAAGGATTTTGGAAAAAGATCCCAACGAAAAAACCCGTCCCGAAGTATCATAATAGGCCATCGGTTGTGGCGGGGTAGATGTATACGCCAGCATTTGATAGACTTCATCGGCAACAATAAAAAAATCATATTTCCGGCTTAAACCGACTAATTTCTCACGCCGATTTGCTGATAAAGTGACACCTGACGGGTTATGGAAAGTCGGTATCGTATAAATTAAAACCGGCTTGTGTCTGGCCAGTTTTTCTTCCAATGCCTCAATAATTATTCCATTTTCATCGATCGGGGTACCAATGATATTCAGTCCATAATCGGCAAAGATGCGTAAAGCAAGAAAATAAGAAGGCTCTTCCACAATCACTGTGTCACCCGGTCGAGTGTGAAGCGTACAAATCTGATCCAGAGCCTGAGAAATCCCGGCAGTAATAAAAAGATGCTCCGGATCGACAGCGGCATTATATTGAGTCTCTAAAAATTTGGCCAGAGAAATTCTGAAGTCACCATTGCCCTGTTGAATACCATATTGCAATATGTTTCGGTCTTTTTTCCCAAACTGATGAGTGGCTGCCTTGGCCAAGTATTCTAGAGGAAGAATGTCTATCTGTGGTTGACCGATCCCAAAATCAATCCAACCCTCCGGAACGCTTATTTGAGTTATTTTAGCTTTGCCCATTTCTCCTCTCAAATATAGTTATGGTGTTTATAGATTGAAGGATATATAAATTCTTAAGTCGAGTCAAATGATAAGGTGTGGACACCAATGAATGCACCATGGCAAAATTTGGAATTGGGGCTATAAAGTCATAACATAATCAAACCCGTTGCATAACTTGCATTACAGCTGCTCCTTTTAATGACAAACGATTCAAATAATATCTATAACTATTTTGGGTTACATTAAAATGCTTTATAAAGTAAAAAAAATCTCACAATCTAAGCCTGATGTCCTCGCGAGCAATTATGGTATTTATGTAGCGAGTTTTTTTTGTTGCGAGTTCTACCCCGCCTGACCCGGCAGGACCCCGCCCATATTTTGAAAAAATAATACCCCGCCATATCGTCCATCCGATAATAGACCTGAGGAGGTATCAGGTCTATGAAGAAACGAACCCGACAGCGCAGGTGCAAAAACTGTAGTGAGCTATACAAACCCGATCCCCGCCATTTAAAAAGACAAAAATTTTGCCGTAAACCGGAATGCAGAGCTGCCAGCAAAAAATACAGCCAGCAGAAATGGCTGAATAAGCCAGAAAACCAGAATCACTTTTCAGGCGCAGAAAATGTTATACGTGTTCAGGAATGGCGCCGGGAGAATCCCGAATATTGGAAGCGAAGAAGTCCCTTAAAAAAGCCCCCCTTAATTGAGGATACGTTACAAGAGATGAAAACCGGCAAAACCATTGCCGGTAAAGGATCTTCTATAGATTTAATTCAAATACCGTTACAAGATTTAATATCGGCCAAAACCTTTGTCTTTATTGGCTTTGACACACATCTTAACAAAAATGCGTTACAAGAGATTATTGATTCCACGGACCAGGAAACTGTAAAATTGACATCAGATATTCTGAAGCAACTGGCGAAAAAGAAGAGGTGTCAACATGGGCAAACGATTTTCTTCAAAGGAACTTTATGAATTACGAAATTCAATACCTATTCATGTGTTGATCGAAACTCAGCTGGATATCCCAACCAAAATCAGTGAAGGGGTATTCCGCTTCCTGTGCCCTTTATGCAACGAGTTCCAGACAGCTGTTAATCCAAAAACGAACCTGAGCAGGTGCTTTCGATGTGAGAAAAATTTTAACACCATTGATATGGTAATGATCTGCCGTAACACCTGCTTTGTCGATAGCGTAAAATATCTACAGACAATTTTAAGCTCAAGGGAATCCGGTCATGACACCTGATCATCTATTGCCGAAAATCTGTCAACGGTATCTGGACTATTATAGTTATCAAGTCCGTGCTCAGAGAAGTGTCTGGGGAATGCGGCGGATATTGACAGGTCTGAATATCTATCTGAGAAAATCAGGCATCCCCCTGGATGGGATATCCATCCAGCAGGTTGACCAATTTTTAGCCCTGTACAATACCAATTATTCTAAGGGGACAGCTAAATCGAACCGGTCATATCTGCGGCAGTTTTTGAGGTATCTTTATCAGAACGAATATATCAAAAAAGATCTCTCCTATTTGGTGGTAAGCCCTCCGGAGTTCGGACAATTAAAGCCGCCTAAATTCTTGCGCACTCATGAAGTGCAAAAGCTGTTTGACAGCCTGGAACTGTCAACAGCGAAAGACCTTCGCACCAATGCTGCCATGCACCTGGCGTATTACCTTGGATTGAGACCCAAAGAAATCAGTTCGCTAACCCTGGATGACATCTCATTTAGACAGAGAGAGATTTTTATCCATTCAAGAAAAAATTGCAGTCCTGCCCATCTTCCACTGCCGGATGGCACCATCAAGGCAATCATAGCTTATATCGTTGGAGGGAGGCCAAAAAGTGACTACCGAGCTTTATTTTTACAGCTTATCCCACCTTATAAACCTGCCAACACCGGTGATATAAAAAGATATGTGAAAGAATGCATGACTGGAAACAATCTTGCGTCGAGCACATACTGGCTGCGGCATTCATTTGCCCAGAATCTGCTGGAGTCCGGTGCATCCATTTATGAAATCAAAGAAATGATGGGGCATAAAAGCATCGAGTCAACTAAAAAGTATCTGAGTGTTGGGAACAAATGAATTGTCCGGATTTGTAGCACATAGATTGTCCGGTTATAATGGAAGCCAGAAAGGAGGCTTTCATGAAGAGGGCACAAATACTACAGGAGATTCGGAAAATGGAATTTGAACGGATTTACACAGGTTGGAGAGCCAAAACATTCACACAGGAACAGGCAGCAAGAATTTTAGGCGTATCAGACAGAACGTTCAGACGTTATATCAATCAATATGCTGATGAAGGCATAGAAGGACTTTATGACAAAAGGCTAACGCAGGCATCGCGTCGTCGGGCGCCGCTGGATGAGGTGTTGGATGTTTGCAATCTTTATCGGGAAAGGTATTCTGATTTTAATGTAAAGCACTTTTATCGATGGTATCAGAGAGAACATGAGGGACAAAGAAGCTACACATGGATTAAAGATACCTTACAGAACAAAGGGTTGGTTCAAAAAGGATGCAAGAAAGGAACGCACCGCAAAAAAAGAGAACGTTCTCCATATACAGGTATGATGATCCATCAAGATGGGTCTACCCATGAATGGGTTCCCAATAAAATGTGGGATTTAATCGTAACAATGGATGATGCGACCAATGAACATTATTCAATGTTTTTTGTAGATGAAGAAGGAACAGCAAGCAGTTTTAAGGGAGTTCATGAGGTCATCGAGATCCATGGGTTGTTTTCTTCTTTCTATTCAGACAGGGGAAGTCATTACTGGTATACCCCAAAAGCCGGCGGCAAAGTGGACAAAATCCGTTTGACTCAGTTTGGAAGAGCGATGGCACATCTGGGCATAGAAATGATCCCTGCCTATTCTCCAGAGGCACGGGGCCGTAGTGAACGAATGTTTAGTACGCATCAGGATCGCCTGGTCAAAGAACTTGCTTTGGCTGGCATAATTGATATGGAAAAAGCAAATCAGTACATAAAAGAAATATATATGCCAAACTTTAATGATGAATTTGTAAAACCTGCTCCTGAAAAGGGAAGTGTATTCGTTCCATGGGTTGGTGAAAATATTAAAGACATCCTTTGTGAACAATACAAAAGAACTGTTAATAATGATAATTGTATCAGCTTTAAAGGTCTATCCTTACAGATTCCGGCTGATCAATATCGGTGCCATTATGTCAAAGCATCGGTGAGAATAAATCTATATGGTGATGGAAGCATGGCAGTTCTTCATGGTCCCAGAAAACTTGCAACATATGATACAAAAGGTAATTTATTGAAATCAAAGAAAATCCAGGCGGCATAATTGATGATATTTAAAGGAAGAATACCATTTATATATGGGGGCCAGCCCCCACGCCCCCGGGATTTAACGCTTTATGAACAAAAGCATGATAAAAACAAGGGCAGTGAAAAAAACACTGCCCCATGCTTATGTTACCAGTTCTGGCGCTCAGGTTGCTTCCCGGCAGAGCCTTATCCTCCAAACTGGTGGACAAAGAATAGCATGAAATTTATAAACTATAAAACGGAAAGAATAATTAAAAAATGAAATTGCCCTTAACATGGGAACAACTTCTATGGTAAAACCGGACAAATCATGTGTTACAAAAACCGGACATTTCTATTTGTCTCTAACACTAAAAAGTATCTGAGCATTCATATCAAGCTAATGCGGGAGGTTATCCTTGATGAAACGCTTTAAAAGCTTTTTGGCTGAACAAATGGAAGATTTTATCGCCTATCGTTTTCAACTGGGGTATTCAAACACATCGATGGTATACTGTCTTCAACTGCTTGATCGATATGTGATTGAAAAACAAGTGACTTGGGCGCCATTTGATCCGCTGTTTTTTATCCGATTCAGAGCAGAGCTTGATCTTGAAAATCGATCCATAAATATGAGTTTTAGAATGATCAAGATATTCTTTAATTATCTTATACGCAAAGATTTGATCCTGAAAAATCCGTTACAGGAAATTACTGAGCTGCCGGAAAATCAAGTTATTCCTTTTATATTTTCTCCCGAAGAAACAGACCTTTTTCTCAAAGCTGTAATCAAGTTGATGCGAACAATTGAGAAATTTTATTTATCAGATTTTAGTGCCTATATCGCTTTTTTATTGATGACTCGATGCGGACTTAGAACCTCGGAGACCCTGAATTTATTGAAAACGCATTACAGACCCGAAGAAAGAACCATCTATATTGAAAAGACAAAGTTCAGAAAAGACCGATTGATCCCTATACCAAAAGCCGTAGCCGATGAAATAAACAACCTGTTAAAAGTTCGTCGGTTATTCCCTGATGAGGATGACAGTCTTTTTTTGCTGGTAAAGGTGAGAGGGGATAAACTGGTACGTATGTTTATAGATCGAAGATTTAAAAAGGCTATCACATATATTAATCTTGATCAGCCCCGAAAAATAATCGGTACTACAAACTTCAGCAGGCCTTCACATCATTCTCTGCGCCACTCGTTTGCCGTGAACACGCTAAAACGAATTAAACAGCAAGGGAAATCCTGTCAAAATGCCCTGCCGATACTGGCAGCTTACATGGGGCACAGCAAATATAAATATACAACCTATTATTTGAAGGTATTGGATGCCGAGCATCGCCGCCAGATGCTTGATTTTTCAATGCTAAGGAGCGGGGATGTATGAGATTATCCACCTGCCTGCAGCAGTATTTTTATGAATACCTGCCCCGAATAAAGGGGACCAGCGAGCATAGCATCAAAGCGTACCGACAGACCTTTTCTTTGTTTCTGCATTTTTTGGCCGACTATCACTCAATCAAAATCAAGTCTTTGAAAATCGAACACTTAACGGTGGATGCAGTGCTCGCCTTTCTACACCATTTGGAAAAAGATCGAAAAAATAGCGTTCAGACGCGAAACCACCGCCTGGCCGTGATCAAGTCATTGGCCAAGATGATCCGGTTCATGCATCCAGATAAAAAACGAATCGCTGAAGTTCTCCTGAACATCCCGCAGAAAAGAGCTCAGAAAAAGGTGATGGGATTTTTATATCCCGAAGAAATCATGAAGGTCTTCAGTGCCGTTGATCTGAAAAAGAAGGAAGGCATGAGGGATTTTACCATTCTCCATTTGCTTTATGACTCCGGTGCCAGGGCCAGTGAGATTGCCACATTGAAATTTGATTATTTTGATCCTGAGAACGAAATCATTGCTGTCCTGGGAAAGGGAAACCGCTACCGGTTAATTAATCTATGTTCCAGGACCGCTTCATTGATCTCGGATTACATTACCAATCACCGGGTAGATCCCGTCCACTTATTTGCCCATAGGCTGTTTATCAACCAGCGGAAGTGGGGAATGACCCGGCACGGCATCAACAAAATCTGCCGGAAATATCTGACCAAAGCTTTGCCCGTGAAACGGCTGAAAGGATTGAGCCCGGCTCATTGCTTCAGACATTCGTGTGCGGTCAATATGGTAACCTCAGGGGCTCCGGTATCTGATATCAAAAATCGTCTTGGTCATCAAAGTGTTGAATCAACAATGACCTATCTGCAGCTGGATCTGTCAAAAAAACGAGAAATCCAGAATAAGCTCATGGAATACATGCAATCGAAAATAAATCATGACAAGAAAATTGATGAGCTGATCGACTGGAAAAATAATGCTGAAATCCTTGCCTGGCTTGACAGTTTATGACTCACTGAAGCAGCGTTTGCTAGCCTTGGAGGGGTATGTAGTAAAACGAAAAATTATGTCGCCGGTGGTTTTGAAAAACTTTAAAAAATCTCATAACAGGCTGAATTTAAAAGCGATGTTGGTTTGCAAAAGCGAAATCATAATCTGCTTGAAAAATCAGTTAGTTAAGGCCACTCGCAACATAATGGTATTATCTGTCTGGAGTCAAAATCTATAAGTTACCAAGCCCTTCTTTCAACAATCCTGGCTTTTTAAATATTTCCAGAATGCCACATCTTGTATAAACAAGTTTTTCAATCTTTGATGTGAGATTCATCTATATGGGATAGGGAATTTTCAAATGAACTAATCTTCCATTAAAGTTAATTGGAGATAGAGTAACCGTCTTGATAATCTCAATTTCAATCATTTTTTTCATCA
>CALGRI010000288.1 GCA_937880875.1 uncultured Pseudomonadota bacterium | reverse complement strand
TATATGTTTATTATCCAAATCGCCAGACACTGTCTGGCAAATTAAGCTGGTCCCATAACGGTAGCCGTCATGCATATTTTTTGATTCCCGATCGAGGACTTTTAGCATAAAATCCAATAATAATTTATAAAAGTCCTCGATCGGAGACTTTTAGTTGCATTTCATTCATATGTCTGATAAAAGTATCTGAACGGAAACTTATACAGAAGGAATACATTGAAATCTTCAACTAAAATCAGCAATCCTAAAGAATTGGGACGATATCTTCTCAAAGAGCGTAAACATCTCAAGCTAACTCAAAAAGAGATCTCTGAATTTGCTGATGTTGGTAGGAAGTTCATTATTGAGATTGAAAAGGGTAAAGCAACCGCTCAACTTGGAAAAGTATTTGAATTGCTGGACAGTCTTGGTCTTGAGTTTCATTTGATTAAACGTGGAGATCGCTGATTTTGGAGACTTTGAATGTTTTTTCCGGACAAATCAGGGTCGGTTCCCTAAGTATTAATAGCAGGCGACAATTTTCCTTTGAATATTCCAGGAAGTGGCTGGGCTCGCCGGAGGCGTTCCAAATATCTATTTCTTTACCGATGCAGGAAGGTGGGTTTCCACACGATACAGTGAAATCTTTTTTTTCCAACCTGCTGCCGGAATCTGCTGCCAGGAGCACAGGAAAAACTGGCACTTTTCTATAAAGATCCTAACTTCTATATCCCGATGAATGGTGCGCCAAGCAACTTTATCTTAAAACCCGCCATGGCTCATTTCCAGACATCCATTGAAAATGAATGTTTTTGTATGATGCTTGCCAACTCAGTTGACTTGAAGGTTCCACCTGTTTCAATTGTTCGAAAAGAATCCCAAAAAGCCCTGTTGATAAAAAGGTATGACAGGCATCTGGAGAATGATGTGCTCACGCGTATTCACCAGGAAGATTTATGCCAGGCCATGGGGCTTTCCCATGAACTGAAATATCAGGCTGATGGCGGACCAGGCCTTAAGGCATGCTTTGACCTCGTCCGAGCGTATTCTGCAAATCCGATTAAAGATCTTCAGCAGTTGATTGAATGGGTATTTTTTAATTTTTTAATCGGAAACATGGATGCGCATGCCAAAAATCTGTCTTTTATGTATCAGGGAAGACAGATCCGGTTAGCGCCTTTTTATGACATGATGTGTATAAATATTTATAAAGACCTGTCACAAAAACTTGCTATGAAAATAGGAGGAGAAAACAGACCGGAGTGGATCATGGCAAGGCATTGGCACAGATTTGCAGAGGAAATTAAAATAAGCAAGGCCACCCTTCGGAAACGATTAACAGAATTTTGTTTTAAACTGATCAAAGCAATTGACACTACCCATTCGAACTTTATCATCAGACATCAAGGTGACAGCCTGGTGGATGATGTCATAGCAACCATCAAAAAAAGAGTAGGTAAAACACTTCAGCAATTCGAATAAATTTTCAACAAGAAACATGCTGCTGACTATGATAAAAAAAGTATCTCAGGCTTATCCTGACGTAAGGTGAAGCCCAACATTAACTTTATTTATGGAAATCCTATGATTCAACAACAGAATTCTACGGATTAACCGTCATGAAAATTAAACTTGCAAGGAACCATGGTATGATATATTATCATACCAGAGGTGATTAAAATGGCAGCATCAAAAATCGCAATTACAATAGACGACAAGACGCTTAAACGTTTAGATATTCTTGTTAAATCGAAATTTTTTTCAAACCGCAGCAAAGCTATCCAGGAGGCTGTTGCTGAAAAATTAATGCGCATTGAGAAAAGCCGTCTTGCCCAGGAGTGCGCCAAATTAGATCCAGCATTCGAACAATCCCTATCAGAGGAAGGCTTCTCATCGGAGTTGGAAGAATGGCCAGAATACTAAGGGGTGATATACACTGGGCAGATTTGAATCCTGTAATTGGTAGTGAACAGGGCGGCTTACGTCCTGTTCTCATTTTAAGCCACAATGTGTTCAATGAAAGATCAGGTACTGTCATTGCTGTGGCGATCACCAGTCAGGCACAAAGGGCTGGTTATCCACTGACCATGGAACTTGTGGATACCGAACTACCCAAAAAATCCTGGGTAAAGATCAGTCAGATTCGAATTCTTTCAACTAAACGCATCGGCAAAAAAATAGCAAAAGTATCTGATGAAGAATTGGCTCTAACCATCGATGGTTTGAATGAAATAATAGGCGGTTAACCTTAGAAGGCAAAGCGGTGTTTTAAAGTCCGTCTATGGACCATAAAACCTTTTGTGGTCCATAAATTTAAAAATATGAAATGCCGTAGCGATTATAGGACTTTAAAATATGAATGATAATGTAAAAGAATCTTGGAGAAATTTCCTTAACCCCAAAATACTTCGTCATAACAGTTATCCGTCGGAAACCCATGAGGAGATTTTGCGGGAAAGCTGGTAAATATTTTTTGGAAAAGGCGACATCTTGCTTGACATCCACCGTCTGAAAAAACAGGAGATCGGTATGCTGGTTAACAATAAATTGGAAAGATTAAAAGAAATCAAAAAATTGATCCAAAGCTTCTGTGAGGCACACCTGAATAAGGACATAGAGGAGTTCCCCATGAAACTGTGTGATGATCTCAGTAGAGCTGATGGGATTAATCTTTCCCGGGGTAAAATTGAAATATGGGCAGCTTCGATCATTTTTACAATTGCCAGATTGAATTTTCTTTTTGATAAAGCAAATGGGATTTACATCACGCCTGATATCATTTGTGATTTTTTTAATACAAAAAAATCAACTGTTGGCAATAAAGCAACGTGGGTTGAGAAAAACTATGATTTGAATCATGGTATAGAAAGATATTGCAGCCAGGATATTATCGATGCCTTTACTTTTTATGAAACTCCGGAAGGGTTTGTCATCCCTAAAAGCATGGCTGGAGAATTTGAAATCATTTATGAATTTGCAGATGAAGAAGAATCTGAGACAATTGAAAAATTTATAGAAAATAAGAAAATACACGAGCAAAAAACTTTGGCAAAAAAGAAACAGCGAACACAAATCAATAGAAAAATAGCCGTGGATAAGAAAAGTCAGGAATTGGAGAATGACCCTCAATTAGATCTGTTCAGTGATTTTCAACACAACAAATAGTTTTTTTATATTTGGTAAGGAAACAACATGCTATTTAATAAAAATGAAAATACAGGAAAAGTTATCGCTACCCTCCTTAAAGATGGGAATGCCCATACCTACGAATGTTTCTTTTCTTCTTGCGACAATCCGGCCTGCACCTGCGGATCTATTGATGTTGACCTTAACCCGTTACGGGGCCAAAACCGAAACGGTCGCCCTCTGTCTTCTCACCGGATTGATATTGATCTTATTGAAAAAAAATTGAATTCTGCATCGGAAAATAAAATTTCCCCAGAAGATTTAGAATTTGCAAACCTGTTCTGGGCTCAGCTGAACGATGATGATTTTGACTTTTTATTTAAAAAGCATTTTGTCTATAAAAATCACATTACGGAAACGGCGGATACTGATTCTATTAATGCTTTTTTTGACTACGAGGCTGTAGAACAGGAAGGGTTAATGTATGCCTACAATGACGTTCTCCCGTATGGAGACCAAATGCATGTCACTATCAATAATGAGGATTGTTTGATTTTTGATCAGTTTTGCCTGCTGCCTAAATGCTCATGTTCCGATACCATTCTGGACATTGTACCTATCAAGGAGATAGATAAGGAATCAGAACCATTGTGTGCTCTGACATTGAAATATAATAAAAAACGCTGGGAAACCGCGGAAAACTTTTCTCCTTCGATAAAGTTGGAAACAATCCGACATGCAATAGAAGAGCAACAGCCCGATTTTTATAAACGTTTGCACACCCGGCATGAAAAATTGAAAAGTATCTATCTAAGCTGTCGACAGAAAAACTATCTGCCTTTACAGCCGGCAAAAACCTTGAAAGTCGGCAGAAATGATCCATGTCCTTGCGGCAGTGGAAAAAAACATAAAAAATGCTGTTTGTGATAAGAAAAACTATTCTGTCATGATTATGAAAAATCTTTTTACTTTTACAAAAGAATACTCAGGCGCTTTGCCACAACTGGTGGAAGATGACATTTTCAGTCCATGTCCGGTTGACGGCGGAGATGAAATTTTTCCAAACGGGATTTTTGAGTTTAACATTACAAAAATAATCGACCATATTCAAAGAAATCCTGATAGCATCACCCTTGCTCAAATAATTTTTAATAAAAAAAATAAACGGGTGCAAGCCGGTGCATTTTAAATATTCACGACGGATAGCCCGCCACGATTATTATAAACAAATTTTTGAAAAGCGTTAATGGACAAAAAGAGGTTGCGCCCTGCCCTGACAAGCCCGGTTTATATCGTTTGCTGGATGGTATCATACGCATATCATCCAGGCCCCCATGTCGTCCCAGCGTTTCAATGCCGGGGTGGTTTCCGCAATACAGAAAAAAAACATCCTGGGCGTTATCAGCAGGTATGTGATTATCCTGAACCAGGAATGTTAGAAGATAATCCCAACTTAAAAATGCACTGGATTTCACCGGTGATTTTGGTGTTACATTCGCGGCGGCTCCGCCGTAAACTTATTCCGGCCCCAGTTTTTTTTGGGGGGAGCAGTAAATAATTATTGCTGTTAGTTAGAGGTATGACATATTAAAAGTATAAACTAAAACTGCTATTGCATCTCTGATATAATGAGGAAACGAGACTTATGGCTCACCATACCCTTAAATCAAGTTATACATCTCTTGTTAACCGGTTGAATTTTTTCCCCCAAGGTGCTCCGCCTTCAAAACTTTTGGACAAAATTTTAACCATGTTGTTTTCTGAAGAAGAGGCACATTTGGTTTCTCTGCTTCCCATCAAACCATTCACCGCTGCTAAAGCAGCCAAGGGCTGGAAGATGCGCTTGCCAGAGGCACAAAGAATTCTTGATAAACTGGCATCCCGGGCGATACTGGTAGACATTGATCAAAATGGTGAAACCGAATATGTCCTTCCGCCACCCATGGCTGGTTTTTTTGAATTTTCCATGATGCGGATACGCAGCGATGTGGATCAAAAAGTATTGGGAGAACTTTTTTACAAATATTTGAATGAGGAAGAGGACTTTATCAAAGATCTGTTTACTCTGGGAGAGACGCAACTGGGACGGGTGTTTGTTCATGAGCCAGTGCTGTCCAACAAGAATGCTATCCATGTATTGGATTATGAGCGGGCATCTGAAGTGATTAGAACTGCATCACACATGGGAGTCGGCACCTGTTACTGCCGTCATAAAATGCTCCATGTGGGCAGAGCATGTGACAACCCCCTGGATATCTGCATGACATTTAACACAACAGGTGCATCCCTGATTAAACATGGCTTTGCAAGACAGGTTGATGTGATAGAGGGGTTAGACCTTTTGGATCAGGCATATGAGTCCAATCTAGTACAATTTGGGGAAAATGTCAGAAACCGGGTCAACTTTATTTGCAATTGCTGTGGGTGTTGTTGTGAAGCCATGATTGCTGCCCGAAGATTTGCCATATTCAACCCGGTCCACACATCTAATTTTATCCCCGGGATTGATGAACAATCCTGCACCGGCTGTGGCAAATGTGTCAATATCTGCCCGGTAGAAGCGATGACCCAGGTATCTGCCAATGATCCCAAAAAACCAAATCGAAAAATAGCAAAGTTGAATGAGAAAGTATGTCTTGGTTGTGGTCTGTGTATCCGGGCATGTAAGGAAGACAGTCTTAAGCTGCTTTCTTTGCCTGCGAGGGTCATCACCCCGTTAAATGGAACGCACAAGGCGGTTGTAATGGCAATTGAAAGAGGAAAGTTCCAACACTTGCTTTTTGACAATAAAGTGCTTTTCAGTCATCGGGCTCTTGCTGCAGTTTTGGGTGTGATCTTAAAATTACCGCCAATTAAGCAAATCATGGCCACCCAACAGGTGAAATCTCGCTATTTCGAAGCCCTGATTTCTTATTATGAACGAGATCTTACCCCAAAAAACTGTAATTAATATTAAGTCATTTTGAGGGGAAATATCTGATACAGAAAAAGAATACACACTGGGAAATAAGGGTTTACCCATTCAAGCCTACTTTTGACCCTTGAAAGAAGTTTGTTCCAATCGGGTAGCCGGGGGTTTTAATCCCCCAGCCCCCACAACACACTGCATGCGGGTCCGCACAGGGCGTTTCACCAAGATTACCGGGCCGTGGCCGGGTAATGAATTTTCACCCACTGATCTTTGACAGATATTAACCCTTGTTC
>CALGRI010000287.1 GCA_937880875.1 uncultured Pseudomonadota bacterium | reverse complement strand
GTAAACTGGCATGCAATCTCCAAAATCCTTGCAGGGTCTTTGTCAGCTTCATTGTTAACCAATTCTCGAATCGCATATGCCAGGGTTGCCGTTCCCTGCAGAATAATTCCGGGCAGACCCACCATCCCGGCAAAATTGGGTGAAGTGTGAATGGGAAATTCAATATTGCTGCATCCGTCATAAATATAGGGCCGTAGCGGATCAATATGAATGTCTGATGCCCATAAAACATCTGCCTCAATATCATTTTTCGGAATTAAAGGGATTTCGCCAGCTGTATCTCCCTTTCCACAGTCCACCCCCCGCAGCATGGCGCCAATATATTCCGTGAATACAGGTTTACCAAACCGGTCTTCAGCATCAAGACGGATAATGGCATGGGTCCCTGCACGATGGGGTAAAATAGCTTTTAATGTCCCCGTTAATGAGAGTTCATCACCGGGCCGGATCAGGCGGTGTAAAATCAGGTGTTCTGTATAGTGTACCTGGGTCATTAAAACGTCTTTTGGAAAATTTTTGGAGTCAATAAAGGTTTCCAACCGGCTCAAAATAGGCCAGGTAACGGATACTGCAAACATGGGATGGGATACAATACCCTGGTCTTGCCTGTCATCAAAATATTTCGGATTATTGTCCTCTATAGCTGCTGCAAAATTTGTGGTTTCCCGCCAGTTGATCTTTGTTTGATAGTTCAAAAGTCGCGTCCCAACAAGTCTGGCATCTAATTTCATAGCACAGCTCCATTTTTACAATCCTGCTCTAATACCCTGATAATTTGAAGCACTGTTTGATTCGTCCGTGTTTCCACACCATGGGTATTGCCCAATTCAACTACTTTTCCTCCAAAAATCTCAACTTCGGTTTTACGTCCCGCCTCAATATCCTGCAGCATTGAGGTTTTTCCCTGGGGCGATAAAACATTTAAAAATTGATACCATTCTTCTATGTCCTGGTTATTCAGATTAACACCCATAACATCTGTCAATGCAATTACTTCTTTCATCAAGGCTTCCATTAAATCCTGGGCATCTGGAGATGTCTGGAAAACGCCATAGGGCGCTCGCATCACAGCGGATGCCTGGTTCATCCCAACATTGATCATGAATTTCCACCACAACATCCGGATCATATCTTTTGGTGTTTCATAAACAATTTTTGCCCTGTCAAAGGCTTCTTGAACCCAAAGAACTCTCTGGCTTAAACGGGTATTGTCAGCTTCACCAAAATAGTGTTTCCCAGGCTTGGTATAAGTTGTCTGGTTGCCATGACGTACAGCATCTATTGCAACAGAAATGGTATATAGCACCTTGTTCATGCCATAGATGGAACCAATATATTCTTCACTCTCAAGGCCATTCATGACAGAGATAATGGTGGTTGAGTCACTTACAAGTTTTTCCAGACCTTGAACTGCTTCCTCAAGATGATGATGTTTCAGAGCCACGATAATGAGATCAACGGGCGAATCAGCCTCATCAGGGTGGATGGCCGGGATTGGATAGGATTTTCCATTGATAACTAAACCCCTGGTTTTGAGCTTGTCCAAGCGTTGACCTTTAGCAATCAATACCGTTGAAAAACCATCTGTATCGAAAAATCTGCCTGCGAAATAAGAACCCATTGCTCCGGCTCCAATGATTGCTACTTTTTGGATTTTGTGCATTGATTATTCCTTTTTTAAGTCTCTTTGCATAGTTATTAAACAAGGGAATTATAATACTCAGGCCTTCTATCGCCGAACAAATCATTATTTTCAGTGATGGATTTGTTTCTGGCAATTGCCAGGTCAATTTCCTGCACAACAACCTTATCTTCCTGGGAATTTGACTGTGCTATAATATTTCCCTTTGGCCCGACAATTTGACTATTGCCTGTGAATGAGAGTTCTCCCCGGGGGCGAATCTCTTTTCCAGTTCTGTTTGCAGTTATAGAATAAACCGAGTTTTCAAGAGAGCGGGTAAGCATGGCTTTCTGGCAATATGTAAGTACTAAGTTGGAAGGGTGGCAAATCAAGTCTGCCCCTTGCAGTGCAAGTACTCGAGCCGCTTCTGGAAATACCCAGTCAAAACATATCATTACCCCTATTGTGGCCCCCTGAATTTTAACGATTCCAAGAGGAGTGTTCCCGGGATCAAAGTACTCTTTTTCAGTATTGAAAAGATGAAGTTTTCGGTAGGTATGAATAAGTCCTGATGGCCCAATCACAAGCGCACTATTATAAAGATTATCTTTGTGTCGTTCGGCAAACCCCGCCACCAGATGGAAACCATTGTCTTGACAAAATTTTGATAAACTGATTACAGTCTTAGAGTCAGATACGTCTTCTGCCAGGCCTTTAAGCTCTTTTCGATCCTCGAAAAAGTATCCTGTAAATGCCAGCTCAGGCAGTACAATAATGTCTGCTTTAACCCCTGCGAGTGTGTCTTGCACCTTTTCCAGATTCTGTGCAGGAGCGCCAAATTCAGGGCAGTATTGGTAATATCCTATTCTCATTTTACTCCTTTCATGATTTTTGCAATCCTGTTAATCTGTCTCGACTGGTTCCTTACAACTTCCACAGCGCCGGGCGCCGCGAAAGAGCTCCGCACCTTTTCTTACATCCCCGCAAGTTGAAGCAGTGCAGAGATAAATATAGTCTTTTGTGTTATATAAAGGGATTTTAATAAAAGCAATCAGGAAAAAAGCCTGATTTTTAATATTTCTTGCTTTCCCATATAAATTTGAATACCTGTATAGGGTTATAAATAGAAGTCATAGATCATGAGCCGTCTGTTGGGAATTTTTTGTTAGCCCGAATTTACTTAATTCCCTAAAAATGCTAAAGACCTGAAAAAAAATAAGGGAACCCTATGAAAACAGAACACAAAACAATATTTGCGGATTCAAGACGGATGCAGGGTCTTTCTGATGAAAGCGTTGACTTAATGGTCACTTCACCTCCATACCCCATGATTGAGATGTGGGATGATCTGTTTTCAGAGCAAAGTTCTTTAGTTAAAAAACAATTGAAAAAAAAAGATGGATCCGGTGCTTATGAATCCATGCATAAAATACTTGATGCCACCTGGAAGGAAGCTTATAGGGTTTTAAAACCAGGGGGCTTCGCCTGTATAAATATTGGGGATGCAACCAGATCCATTAATGGTAATTTTGCTCTATACACAAATCATGCAAGAATTCTTAAATTTACACAGGAATTAGGGTTTTCATCCCTTCCCTGCATTTTATGGAGAAAACAAACCAATGCCCCCAATAAATTTATGGGTTCCGGGATGCTGCCGGCCGGGGCATATGTTACTTTAGAGCATGAATATATCCTGATCTTAAGAAAGGGCTCCAAAAGGGAATTCAAACAAGAAGCAGACAAAAAAAACAGACGGGCAAGTGCTCTTTTCTGGGAAGAACGTAACCTCTGGTTTTCAGATATATGGTTTGATATAAAAGGAAGCCAGCAAGCTCTTAATGACAAAGATACCCGCAAAAGAAGTGCTGCCTATCCCTTTGAACTGGCTTATCGGTTAATAAATATGTATTCCGTAAAAGGGGATTTAGTTCTGGACCCTTATTTGGGAATGGGAACGACAACATCAGCAGCTATAGCATCTGGAAGAAATAGTGTTGGCTATGAAATCGAAAATACACTTCAAGATGCAAACAGCCGTTCAAAAAATGCTATTATAGAAATCTCCCAACAGATTATAAGTCAAAGACTTGTCAATCATTTAGCTTTTGTTTTCCAGAGAATAAAATCTAAGGGTAAATTGAAATATGATAATGTTCATTATGGATTTCCAATAATGACGGCCCAGGAAAAAGAACTTCTTATTAATGAACCGCTAAATATTAAAACCATTGAAGAAAATTTATCAATAGTTGATTATTCTTTGGTAGCTCAACAGGAATTCTGCAAAGACTGGTCAAAAATTTATCAAGAAGAAAAGAAGAATTTTATAATTGAGAATTTAAAAGACCAGGTCCTCGGTAAAAATTTCAAACAAAAATCACTTTTCTAAAATTAGAAATTGGGGCATATGTTTTGTTTGACAAAAAGCAAGTTCCTATCCTAGTTTCGACATTGTTTTAGTTGCTGAGCATAACGGTCTGCATTTGTTTTTACTTTTTTAGCCACCTGCATTAGCCACTTTTTCTTTAGATACGTCCGACGTTTATATCCACCATGCCCTTCATGATACGCAAGATATTGTCCATATGCATCCCATTTAGATATTTTCAGCATGTTATAGGATACATTTCCATACCACCCGATAAAATCAACAGCGTCTTTAAAATCATCACGATCGGCAAACCAATTGCCTGTTTTATCCTTATACCAATCCCAGGTACTGTCTTTTACCTGGGCATAACCAAATGCATCACTGGGACGAGTCCAGGGAATAAACCATAATAATGTTCGTCTGGGAGGTTTTGCACCACTGACAAAACGTGATTCCTGATGCATTATTGCCAATAGAACATGTACTGGAACCCCCCACTTTTTGTAAGATTTGTTTGCGGCTTTATACCAGCTTGATTTTTCATCAAAAATACTGCAGGCATTGTTGATATGTTTGGGTGGACCAGTTGAACAGCCTGAAAGAATAATTAAAATTAATAATAAACACAAAAAGAGCTTGGTTTTATTCATTTTATTAAAGATCCTGCTTTTACTATTCGGCCCTCTATTTTTTATTTGTCGACTTTTTTATCCATTTTTTCGTATTCAGTCTAATCCCGTTTTCTTCCAAATCCAGGATACCTTTTTTAAAAAGGCCACCGATGGTTCTTTTAAATTCTTTTTTACTCATGGAAAAATTCTTTTTAATCTCTTCCGGAGAGCTTTTATCATGACATGGTACAAAACCCCCAGCTTCTTTTAAAATGGTTACGATGGTGTCCCCAGATTCTTTTACAGAATCATAACCCGGTTTTTTTAAAGTAAGATCAATTTTTTTGTCTTCACGAATTCGCATGATATAACCCGTGCAGGCATTTCCTGCCTTTAAGTCCTGATAGGTTTCGTTTATATATAACATACCAAAGTATCTGTTATTTATTATGGCCATAATACCAATCTTGGTAATGGAGTGGATAAGAAGATCTACTTTCTGGCCCACCGTAAGATCCTTAATATCTTTATCATAATGCATGGATATTTTTGTAGTGCCAAAGACTCTGCCCGTCTTGTCATCCAAACAGATTTTTGTGAGATATTTTTTCCCGGGAACCATCCTATCCTGCTGCTCACTTTTGGGAACCAGCAAGTCTTTTTCAAGCCCCCAGTCCATAAATGTTCCAAATGATGTAACATCTTTTGCTTTAAGGAAAACAAAATCTCCAAGAATTCCATTGGGCTTTAAAGTTGTTGCAACCGGTCGATCTTCAGAGTCAGTATATACAAACACCTTAAGTGTATCACCTATATTTACATGTTCTGAAACGTATTTTTGAGGAAGTAAAATCCTGTCTTCTTCAGATTGTAAATATAAACCAAAGTCAACCCTTTTTTCCACAATCAGATCATTATATCTTCCAATTTTAAGCATGTTTTTCCTATGTTCTTTCTAATAAAAAATCCCGGTCAATGATAATGAAGCTGTCCTTGTTGATCACAGTCAGGAAGGCCCCATGTTCTTGAGGACCTCTTTTACCTGGTTGCCGTCGGCAAGTTTTCCAAAATGCTTCATAACGTCTCCCATGGCCTGCATGGGACTTTTGAACAAGGAGAGATCGACGTTGTCTCGGGTCCATTGCTCAATCTGCTCGGACGTAGCCATCTGTGGAAGATATAAGTTCAGCAGCTCCAGATAGTCTGAAGTGGTTTCTTTCTTAAACTCGAGCACAATCTTTTCTGATTTAACAAATTTACGGATAATGTTAAGCAGGTCATCATCCGTTATTTCTTCCGGCTTCTTTACCCGGGTGGTCTTTTTTCCGCTCTCCAGGGTAATGGGGACGGTGAGGCTGGGAAAAGCTCCCATGATGAGCCGCATGGTGTCCCGAACGGCTGTATCCTTTTTAATCATGGCGCTCTTCATATCATGGCGGATCTTATCGTAGAGGGAGATCCCCGAAGCTTGATTCCATCCATATTCGTTTTTAATGCCGGACATTGGCGTTATCTCTCCTTGTTATTATCAACCCTGGTTGATAGTCTTTGATTTCTTCAAGCATTTCTTCATACATTTTCGGGCAGGCACTAAATAGGCAGTCGGCCTAAAATATGTCCATATTATAGGTTTTAAATCCAATATCATCAAGTTTTATCTTAAATAAGATGTGGCATATGTTTTGCGGGTTTGTCATTGACAACT
>CALGRI010000286.1 GCA_937880875.1 uncultured Pseudomonadota bacterium | reverse complement strand
AATATTATCCCCCGGTAAAATATTCCAAACCGCATCAACTGGATTGTACCTATTTGAGTATTCCTCAGGTCTCTGAAACCCATGGTGTTCTGCTGTGCCGGCCCTTCTGGATGTGGGCGGCCTTAAAAATTAAAGATGGTTATTCCATCAGCAATGGATTAACCATTGGAGAAGAATTTGACAAAAGCCATCCCAATCTGATTGACAATGCCTGTCAAAACCAAATGGCCAAGACAATGGTTTGCATTGTGAAGGGAAAATACTAATGGATCTGGGTTCAATTTCTTATGTGAAAGATGGGGCACAACGTTACGTAACCGGCGATATAACGCCTTTTGATCAAAGAAACGAGATGTTCAAGCGCCCTTTCTGGGATCCGCAGATGGCGTTCTTGCAGGAGCAATTTTATTTTGCCAGGGTTGCACCCAGAGACAAGCCCGGATACACGCTGACGGATCAGGCCCTGGTCAATGCGGCCTGGCGTCTGGAAAATGAATATGGCCTGGGGGTGAGGGGCGGACGTATGGGATTGTATGCCTGGGATTGGAACGGCAGATTTTCATATCCCCATGTGCCTGAAGGACTGAAAATAAATATTGAAGATGTAGGACTGACCACCCGCAGGGTAAAAAAAGCGGCACGGCTTTTTGGTGCGGCAATGGTGGGGGTGTGCAAGCTGGATCGCCGCTGGATCTATTCCAAGTCCTATAACATCACACCTGAAGGCGGAAAAGAAGAAGAAATTAATATCCCCGAGGATTTCAAATATGCAGTTGCCATTGCCGTTGAGATGGATTACGAGGGAATAAATTGTTCTCCTGCGCTTCCTGCATCAGCCGCAACAGGAACGGGCTATTCCCGGATGGTTTTTACAGCAGGTCTTCTGGCGCAGTTTATCCGGGGACTGGGGTTTGATGCGATCCCCTGCGGCAATGATACGGCCTGCAGCATTCCTATTGCCATTGATGCGGGGCTGGGGGAAATCGCCAGAAACGGGCTTTTGATAACACCTGGATACGGTCCCAGGGTCCGCCTGGCAAAAGTTTTTACCAACCTGCCGCTTTTGCCGGACAGACCCATTGAGTTCGGTGTAAAAGATTTTTGCATGATCTGTGAAAAGTGCGCCCAGAAATGCCCGAGCCAGAGCATCATGTCCGGCCCTCCCTCTGCTGAGCCGCATAATATTTCAAACCGCACGGGTGTGAACACCTGGCACATCAATGCCGAGACCTGCCTTCAGTACTGGGCCCGCAACGGGTGCGACTGCTCCAACTGCATCCGGACCTGCCCCTTTAATAAACCTCCTGGGCTGTTGCATGACGGGGTCCGCTGGGGGATCAAGAACACTCCTTTGCTGAACAAATTATTTCTCAAGGGCGATATTTTTTTTGGATATGGACTCAAGGGAAATCCTGATAAATTTTGGGAAGATTAGGTAATGTGTGGCTACTTTCGATTATTCGAATTTTTCACTACAATGTTCACACAAATAGGGTCTATTTGTATTATTTCATGTGCAGTCATTAGTGTTCAACATTGACAGCCAACTTTGAAAATAACCGGTATCACCCGGTTCATTTTTTTGTTGAGAGTCAAAAAGATATACTTAATCTCAGGATCTGACAAATTCAAGCAACAGAGAATAATCATGCTCATCTGCCATTTTTAAAGCTTTAATATATTCTTTTCTGATTTTATCATGATTAGCAAGATTCTCTCCACCCCAAGAGAACGCTTTTGTGGTGAATAATTTTTCAAGGATTAAATCTGCCATAAGTCTTGCATGCCTGCCATTTCCGTTTGAAAAAGGATGTATGAAGACTAACCTGTGGTGGAATCGTACTGCGAACTCATCAGGAGAATATGTGATATATTCTGCCCATGCTTGAGCATCATCACACAATGTTTTCAACTCCACTTCGATCTGAATGTATGGGATACCAATATTTTTTTGGGATTTCCTAAATTTTCCTGCCCATTTCCAGACATTGGAAAACATTTTTTCGTGAAGTTTACAAATGAATTTGACATTTATAATATCAGTGGTTTTAAGGCTCTCACTCCAAATGATTGCTTGGTTAATATTTTCCATTTCTAAAAAATCGAGTTCACCACGTGTTGTAATATGTGTGGGCAAAAGTCCTTTGAGCTCGTCATAATCAAGAGGGGTAGCACCATCATCATACTCAATCATTATTTATCTTTCTCCCACAACATAGACTGTGAATCGATTATTTCGTCTACCATATTATCAAATGCTTTTTTCGCATTTTCTGATGAAAGTCCTTGAGCTTCTAAATTCATAGTGTGCATAAGCCTGCTCATTCGCTTTTTTGCGGCAATTGAGGCTTGTTTTTTAACAGTTTCGTCTAAACTTGTCCGGGGAACAAGGCCATAAACAAAAACACAATCAAGCGTTTCTGCAACTCGATTCATGGTTTTAAGCGTAAGGCTTCCTGTAATTTCATCCTGCTCTATTCGAGGAATTCGAGATTTGCTGACGCCAAGCCGATTGGCAAATTGTCGCATATTCATTCCTAACGCATCGCGTATTGCACGAATCCATCCTCTCATCGGCCTGTTTACCGAGGCAATACTCGAAAAACGTTTTAAAGTGTCATCTAATTGTTCTCGAATGATTTTTGTTTGTTTTTTTTTCATATCGGTCATACTCATATATACGTTTGACATTTTAAATTCATATATATATGTCCATAATTGAATTGTCAAGTTATATATATATGATCTTATGAAAAGGTAGTCATCTATGAGGATGCCGCCTTTATATTTTTCTTCTATTGCCGGGGTATTTTGAAAATCCCGCCAGTCTGCATTGATAAAAGTAAGTAGCGTCTTTTTTTTGACATTGAGTTTCAGCAGGGCTAAAAAGGCCTCAAAAATTTCATTTTCCAAACAATGCCAACCAGTTACAGTACCGGACCAAAGTTCGCAACCTGCTCAAACTGGGAACTTCCAAAAGACAAGCCATCATGACAGCGATTAGTCGCAGGGGACCATGGCATCTTGCCAGAACCATGGCAACACAAGCCGGTATGACCAACAACTGGCTATCGGAACAAGGGTTAATATCTGTCAAAGATCAGTGGGTGAAAATTCATTACCCGGCCA
>CALGRI010000285.1 GCA_937880875.1 uncultured Pseudomonadota bacterium | reverse complement strand
GTATGACAGGTGGTATGAAGTATTTTATACTGAGATTGCATTCTTAAATTAAGGAAATAAAAGTTTTTCTTCAATCCTTTTTATATCGCAAGGCAGATCAATTTCAAGAGAGTCATATTGGGTTATCACCACCTTGATCCTATAGCCGAATTCCAGCACCCTTAATTGTTCAAGTTTTTCAATATGCTCACAGGTTCCTGTGGGAAGTGCAACCAGTTTGTCCAGAAAACTTTTTTTGTAGGCGTAAAATCCGAGATGTTTGTAAAAATCCGCCTTTGTCTCAGGGTCCCTTGGATAGGGGATCTGGGCCCTTGAAAAATACAGGGCAAATCCATTATTATCAAAAGTGACTTTAACATCTTTGGGATCAGTGATTTCTCTTTTATCTGTTATCTTAAAGGCAAGGGTTGACATGACAAGGTCAGGATCATCAGAAAAGGGTGAAATCATTTCATCAATGGTCAAGGGATTAAACACGGGCTGGTCTCCCTGGATATTGACAACAATGTCATCCGGCCCAAGGTTTAAAATATCAGCTGTCTGGGCCACCCTGTCAGTTCCGGAACGGCATTCCTCGGATGTCATCACTGCGATGCCGCCAAAACCTTCAACTGCCTTGAATATCCGTTCATCATCCGTTGCCACGATTGTTTTTGAAACAGCAGGGGATTTTTGAGTCTGTTCATACACCCTTTGTATCATAGGCTTTCCGGCAACAAGGGCCAAAGGTTTGCCTTCAAACCGACTAGATCCGTATCTGGATGGTATTACAGCAATTGTCATGGGTTTCTCTTTTACATTTTAAGAAACAAGGATCTGGCTTTTTCCCTTGTCATGATAGTTTTCCAGTCTTTGCCCAGGCAGTTTTCCCATAAGGGATCAAGTCCGAGAGCCACTGTGATCATTTTTTCGATCTGTTTTTCTTCAAGATTTTTAACAAGGCCTCTTGGCAGTTCAATCCGGCATTTTTCCATCATGGTACGAAATTCTTTAACCCCTGCAGGATAGAATTCATCCAGGTAATCAAACACGATGCAGCAACCGATCCCGTGATGGGTTCCCAGTACATAGGAAAGCCCATAGGAAAGGGCGTGGCAGGCGCCGACCTGGGAATAGGCAATGCTCATGCCGCCGAAAAAAGAGGCCATCATGAGCTTGTCGTCTCTATCAGGATGGTCATCTATAAAAACCTGCCGGCAAAGATCAAGGGATTTTTCTCCATAAGCTTTGGAGAATTCATTCAGATAGGTACCTTCAAGGGATTCAATACAATGGATATAGCAGTCCATGCCCGTATAAAAGTGTTGATCCTTTGGAACATCTTTGATCAGTTCTGGATCAAGAACCACCTGGTCAAAAACTGTGTAGTCAGAGTTAAGGCCAAGTTTTTTTTCAGGGCCTGTCAGAACGGCTGTCCTTGAAACTTCAGCCCCCGTGCCCGAAAGGGTGGGAACAGCCATGTGGCAGACAGCAGGATTCTTAATAAGGTCCCATCCCTGGTAAAGGGTGGAAGACCCGGGATTTGTCAGCATAAGGGATATGGATTTGGCAAGATCCATGCTGCCGCCTCCTCCTATGCCGATGACGGCACAGGGAAGACTTGACCGGTATGCTTTTACTTTAAGGGTCAGGTCATCCACATATTTTGTTTTGGGTTCATCATCCACGTTCACCCATAAGAGCATGTCTTTGTCGTGCAGGGGTATCCTTTTTTCCAAAGGTTTCCCTTTGAAAACATCATCTGTGACAAACACAACCCATGCGGCATCATTATTACGTTGTTTTTCTATAATTTCATCCAGCTGTGAAAAACAGCCTCTTCCAAATATGACGTTTGGAACCAGCTTAAAGTTTCTAAACATGTTTATCCTTTAAATGATTTTATTATGGCCTGAATTCTTTTTTCAATATCTTCTTTTGTCCATGCCAGCATGATCTGCATGGAAATGGTTCGTTTCATGATATCGTCAGATTCTTCAAGTACAATATTTTTATAATCCGGCAGATTGTCTGCAAGTTCAACAGCAAGTCTGGCAGAGCGTTTCATCTCTTTTAAATGAAGCCATTTTTTATAATAATGCCAATTGTTGTCATACCAGTAAGGACAACCCACTTTGTTGTCGGCAAGATTTTTAGCGATCTGCCGGGCCCGTTCTTCAGTGGGCAGAAAAAAGCTTAAAAAAGTGGCTGAATCACCCTTTGCATCGGGGATATATCTGAAGCTGATTTCTGGCAGGTCTGCCATGGCATCTTTAATGGCAAGTTTGTTTTTCCGCTGGATAGAAAGGATCTGGTCCAGTTTGTTCAACTGGGCAAGTCCTACTGCCGCGTTCAATTCACTGATCCTGTAATTGGTTCCAATAATGGGGTGATCATCAGCCCCCCGGTCAGGACCGCCTAAATGGTCATGGCCATGGTCGGCAAACTGGTCGGCTTTTTTATATACGTCTTTGTTATCAGTAATAATACCGCCGCCTTCCCCGCAGGTAACAGTTTTTACCGCGTCAAAGGAAAAACATCCGGAAAGCCCAAAGGTTCCAAGGGCTTTGCCTTGATAGCTTGCCCCTAAAGACTGGCAGGCATCTTCAAGAAGAATCAATCCTTTTTTATCACAAACTATTTTAATCTCATCAATCCTTGCCATGGCACCGCACATGTGAACAGGGACTACAGCTCGGGTTTTCGAGGTTATCACATCTTCAAGTCTGTCAGGATTAAGACACAGGGTCTCATCAATTTCTGAGAAAACTGGAATGGCGCCGACAAGGATGATGGCTTCAAACGTGGCAACAAAGGTAAAGCCAGGAACAATGACTTCATCCCCGGCCCCGATACCGCAGGCGGTAAGGGCTGTGCAAAGGGCTGCAGTGCCGCTGGAACACAGGTGGCTGTATCTGGCACCTGTAATTTCACAAAGTTTTTTTTCAAACTCAAGGGCCTTGAAATGTCCGTTTCTGACCCCTTCAAATCCATACCTGAAAAGAACGCCGGTCTCAAGAACATCGGCCACTTCTTTTTTTTCTTCATCACCAAATATTTCAAAACCAGGCATGGTTCCCTCCTCTTATAAAACATTGATAGTTTAATCTTTTTAAGTCAGGCATTAAGTATCATAATAAACAATCAATTTTCAAGGTCTGCCCAAATAAATTGCAGGACAATCGCATGTAAACGACAATCATCTGGATCATATAAGCCACAGATCCGCCGACAATCCCTGGTATCGTTCGGAAAAATCCGTTTCTCACACTTGATGACATGGAAAACATTGTCATGACCTGGGGTATATGCGATGGCGGTCATCATAAGAAAAAAAGCAAACCAATTACTGAAGGTGTTTCTTTT
>CALGRI010000284.1 GCA_937880875.1 uncultured Pseudomonadota bacterium | reverse complement strand
AGGTGAATATCCATGTTCCGGTTCAGGGTGAAAAAAAACGCCTTGTTGAAATGGCTCTTGTGAATGCATCAAGGGAACTTGAGAAAAGATTGCTTAAAGAAGAAGAGGAACGGGCCGCAATTTCCATGTTGAAAGAGCTTATGGGAATGAAAATATTGCCGGCCAGAATTGAATGCTTTGATAACTCCAACCTTTCAGGCCAGGACCCCGTATCTTCCATGGTGGTGTTTAAAGATGGAAGACCTTATAAAGACGGCTATCGAAAGTTTATTATCCGGGGGATTGATTTTCAGGATGACTATGCATACATGTATCAGGTCCTTGAGCGCCGTTTTTCAAAAGACCCATCGGAAATGCCATTTCCGGATCTTCTGGTGGTTGACGGGGGAAAAGGGCAGCTTGGGATGGCCATGGCTGTCTTAAAAGAGCTGAATATTGAAAACAAATTCATGGTGGCTGGTCTTGCAAAAAAGAACGAGGCAAAAGGCGAGGAATTTGATAAAATTTATATTCCGGGGCGATCCAATCCATTAAACACGGGTCAGGCGAAAAAAGCATTATATCTGTTACAGCAGGTCAGGGATGAAGCCCACAGGTTTGCCATTACATTTCAGAGAAAACGCAGGGAAAAACGGGCCGGACTTTCAGTTCTTGACAGCATTTCCGGTATCGGTCCTGAAAAAAAGAAGGTTCTGCTGAAGCATTTTAAAGGCATTACCCAAATGAAAAAAGCATCCATTGATGAGATGGCAGATCTTCCCGGAATGAATAAAACATTGGCAGAAGAAGTGATACATGCGCTTAACATCAAGTGAACCTTTCCTCCAAAAAAACAGACCCTTGATTAAACCATAAAACAGACCTGGCCGGAACAGTCAATATTGTTTTCTTTTGTATTATCCAATGCTCACAAATCCCCGTTTAAGTCTTTAAACCGTTCCTGATTTGTTTCTTCCAGTTCTTCTGCAAACGTTTAACACTGCATATAATTTAAGTAATTTGAGTAAACATCTAAGGTGTTTGAAAAATATTATTTTTTTTACCAATGATGTAAAAATTCTAATTGGATCTTGCCATCTCGGTTACAGCTACTCTCCAATAAAAAATATTCTGGCAAATCCTTTCTGAATCAATTATATTACGTCAAGTGGTCACCAAAGTTGAATTTTGAAATACCTTTACAGGCATAGGAAATAGTGATACAGGATTCTGGGTTCAAATTTTTAATTTTCCCGGCCGGACATCATTCAAATTTGCAAGATAGACTATTCGGTAAGTGCCAAAACAACTATGAACAATCAACAATATGAATGGAGGATAATATGAGTTTCGATGAAAAAATTGCAGCATTGATCCAGAGGCTTCCCAAATTGACAGATCATTTGCAGACGGAAGAAGCCACCAAGAACGCTCTTGTCATGCCATTCATTGCTTCCCTTGGCTACGATGTTTTTAACCCTAAAGAAGTAGTTCCGGAATTTACTGCGGATGTTGGTACCAAGAAGGGGGAGAAAGTTGATTATGCAATCATGAGAGACGGTGAAACAAGCATATTAATCGAATGCAAGAAAGCAACTGGTGATCTTTCACAAGAAAATATGAGCCAGCTTTACCGTTATTTCACTGTCACCAAAGCGCGAATTGCCATTCTAACCAATGGAATTCAATATAGATTTTATTCTGACCTAGAAGAAACAAACAAAATGGATGAAAAACCATTTTTAGAACTTGATTTGGCAAATCCAAAACCAAACGCTCTTGCTGAAGTCAAAAAAATGGCGAAAGAGGATTTTGACCTTGATCGAATGCTCAGTACCGCTAGTGAGTTAAAATACACATCCGAAATAAAGAAAGTCCTTTTGGCTCAATCTGAATCCCCAGATGAAGAGTTCGTGCGGTTCTTTTTTCAGCGTGTAATGCCTGGCAGCAGGTTTACGGCTACCCATAAAGAACAATTTATCCCATTGGTGTCTAAAGCATTTCATCAGTTTCTTAGCGACAAAATAAGCGACAGGCTCCGTTCTGCCCTCGAAAATGAAAAAGAAATAACTGAAACCAGTTCTGTGGCAGCTCCTGAATCCGGTCAAGAATCGTCAAGAGACGGCATAGTCACAACTGAAGAAGAATTGGAAGGCTGGAATATTGTCAGGGCAATTTGTGCAAAAGCTGTTCCGCCTTCTCGAGTTATACACCGAGACACCAAATCTTACATGGGCATTTTGCTTGATGACAACAACAGGAAACCAATCTGTCGGTTGCGGTTCAACAGTAAACAAAAACACCTCGGAGTTTTTGACGAGAAAAAAGAAGAAACAAGAATCCCAATTGAGTCAGTTGTTGACATTTATCAACACGCTGACAAGATTCTTGAAGTTCTTGCAATATATGAAAATTAGAAGAAAAACAGCACATAACCAGTCACTGGAGAAGGACGCGGATTACGTTGCCGCTTCATACGCGCCCCTGAGTCATGTGTTATAATTCAACTTTATTTTCTGCCAACATTAATCAAAGGCATTACCCCAAAATGTGATTAATAATATAGCAAATTTATTTTGAGATAATATTTTCAGGTTTGAATAAAAATCAAGTTGGTCTCCAATTTAATTCATTTGATTTTGTTTTTCCCATGTAGTAGAATTTTATTCTGTATAAAATTTGTCTTGCACCACAATTTGTTGTATCCTGAGTTATACTGAAATAGAAACGGGAAACGAATCATATCAAGATCTTTCAAACTTGCATCTCTTTTTGGCAAGGCGGAATACCACAAACTGTTGACCCAATTATCCATTGGTGTTCTTGCAAGATATTTAATACCACAGGCAAGGTCGGTCACTTATGTTTATTGTCCAGAAAATAAATTCAGTCCCCACAGAGGGTTCAGGATTCAAATCTCCCTTGGGATTTGCCCTTCCTCAACCCAAATTGCGCATTATACCTAAAAAACTTGTAAAACTCTGCTATACACTCGTACACGCCTGCGAAACGTTGGAAATCCGGGATCTTGCCGATGGTGAATTCAGGCCAGCCGATACGACGTTGGAGCAGGGAATCAATAGGCAACACAACTACCTTCTCGATGAGGTAGGCTGCAACCGGCCTGGCTTTCGCTTACTTGAAATCGGTTCCGGCTACGGAAACCTTTTGAAAGCGGCAAAAGAGCGTGGAGCACTTGCCGTGGGTGTTAATATTTCATCCGAGCAAGTGAAATTTTGTAATGACAACGGTCTGCAAACCTACCAATGCAATTATCGTGATCTCTTGAATGCGAAGGAATGGTACGGGCAGTTTGACGGGGTGATCGCCAACGGCTCGCTTGAGCATTGGGTACAACCTGAAGATGTTCTATCTGGAAAAATGAACGATATCTATAATGAATCTTTCCAAATTGTTCACAAAATGATTGATCCGAATGTGGCGAATGCAAGATATGTGACCACGGCCATTCATGTAAACCGTGAGGTAAAGCCAGAATTTCTCCTAACACCTTGGTATAAACAACCCAAGGACTCGGATCGTCGTCACTTTAGCCTTCTCCACAATTGGATGGGCGGTTACTATCCAGTCAGTGGCCAGTTAGAAGAGTGTGCCCAACCCTATTTTTCACTTGAAAAAGAGATGGACGGAACGTTAGGTTATAAGATCGCCAATGATTACCGGATGGCCAGGATAATGCGTGGTTGGTACACCAATCCACGTATGGTTTGGCGAATTTTTAGTTCTTTTCTTCATCACTATCAGGAATCGCGGGTCATGGTTCAGTGCTACTTTGTTGAAAAGTCTTGGGATTGGCAATTTTTAGGAGAAGATCCGCCCATGAAACTTCTGCGCCATACTTGGAAATTGAATTCTTCTTTTAATGGATAGGAGGATTAAATTCTACTCTCTGATGTATAAAAAACACTATGGCCATGGCTTTATCTGTCCATCAATTTTCTTGTATCCGATAGTTGAATTTTCCCATCTCCTGGAAATTACAAAAAATAGGAACTTGATGTAACAAAGACGATCCCTATCCGTAAAATCTGCCCCCTTTTGATATTGCCGTGTCAACCTGACAATAAATATTTTCAATGGTGATTCCGTATAGGAATGATTTGTCCGTTTGATTATGATTGGCCAAACATAATTGAATATTTCTTTACACAAATTAGAAATATTGATATTGATTTACCAATCAAAAACGAACTACGAGGGAAAGGAGTAATCCATGGTTGAATATGCCATTGTATCAGGACAGAGCTTTCTAACCGTAATTGGACCCACTTTGGCTCCATTAACAAAGCTTTATGCAAAAGTAGGTTTAAGCCTATCAGTTGCTGAAACCGGTTTTGTCACGCTTATTTTAGTAGGGTTAATCATTTGTTTCTTAGTCGCAAAAAGATAGAAAAAATGACTTTTTATAAAACAATCCATCCTCCACCCTGTCCGTAAAACAATCACCTTTTTCACATTCTAAATTCCAGTAATCTTATCTGAAATCAGAACAAGGGAAATGTTTGCATTATTTTTTTTGCTTCATTGATGATGACAAGTGCTGTAAACCCAAAAAACCCTGATAGAACGAATGTAATTAAAACCATCGGGACCGAGACACCGTTATGATTTTCCAACAAATTTATCCCGTTGAGTCTGCTTTCAGTCCATATTTTAATTTTACTGCAATAATTTCCCTTGCACCCCCCAAAAGCAAGCGATATAAACCCCATAGTAGAAATAGAAGTTTTGGATGGGTATCCTGAAAATAGTTTAAAGGCATGTCAAAGTCTAAAAAATTTATTCAAAAGGCTAAAATATTAATTAAAAAAATATGTTGAAATTAAGGAGAAATAAAATGAGAAATCTCAAATTTTGTCTGTTGCCACTGATGATTTTAATCGTAATGAGTTTATCACCCGTTGTGTTTGCTGACAGCTATTCAGATACAATCACCGTATTTAAAAAATCTAATGCAACCAAATCCTTCTTTAAAAACTGTTATGGATATGCAGTTTTCCCAACAGTGGGAAAAGGTGGCATCGGTATTGGTGGTGCTTACGGAAAAGGCCAGGTATATGAAAAGAGCAAATTTACAGGAACCGTTTCTCTGGCAAAGCTCAGCATTGGCTTCCAACTGGGAGGCCAGGCATTTTCCGAAATTATTTTTTTTCAGGACAAGCGGAGCTATACTGAATTTATAAGCGGAAGTTTTGAATTTGATGCTTCTGCCTCCGCTGTGGTCATTACCGCAGGAGTACAGGCAAAAGCAGGAACAGAAGGTGTGACTGCCGGTGCAAGTGCCGGCCCTGCAACAGGTGAATATGCGGACATCAATTATTCAAAGGGAATGGCAGTTTTTGTCCACACAAAAGGCGGTTTAATGTATGAAGCAGCCATCGGTGGACAGAAGTTCAGTTTTACACCCCAATAAATAAGCATTACCTAAACCGGTCGCACATATTGATTTGATTTTACGAAGCAGTGGGATTGCCTTGATGATGAAGAATATCCATACTCACAAGGCTTGGTTTAGACAGATTTTGTGAAATACTGCATAGCACATCAAGTTTTTCCAGAATAAAGATTTCACTTCCATGATCAACCCACCAAAAGACCGGAAACTCCTGTCCCACGACTGGTCATGCCTTTATTTATATGAGTATTTTTTCCATTTTTAAAACCTTCTTTGAAGGCGCCTGATGAAGCTTGGTGCCGACCGTATCGTATAGTTCTTAATCTTGGAAAAAGTCGGGATACTTCTACTTGGTTCTCTCTTTGGTTTTGTTCCATTAATGACCTTACCATTTTTACAGGCAGGGAAGTGTCACTATTAATTTTTATCTCTGAGTGTTCAAACATCATTTTGTGATTATGCTTAATGCCGGCAATAAAACCCATGTCAAAAGAAAGTTTGTCGCCTCTTTTAGCATTGTTTTGCTTTTTAAAATTCTGCCAAAGGGTTTGACCTGCATCAATAAGGAAATGATAGGCATATTCTGCGACCTTTAAAGCCTCTTCCTTTCCAACCAGGACAATGCTTTTATAAACTGTATCATCTTGAGCATGGTATGTATGGGATGTCAAACAATTCACATAATAATAGTTTTTCAAAATAGATAAAAGGGCTCTTTGGATACTTTCAATGCGCTTTTTCTTATGACAGATTGTAAGATATTTAATATCTGGATTATCATCACCAGTATTAATTCGCTGAAGATTATATTTGTTAAGCAAATAATTGGCTTTTCTGGATGCTGCCTGGGCCTCTGCTTCGTTACTGGATTGCCCAAGGGCCATAAGTTTTTCGACTTTCCTTAACATTTTCTGAGCATCAGCCGGTAACTCCCCTTTGAAATTCTGCAACCTTTCAGGATAATCTTTGCCGCCTGCAACAAAAGCTGGATGCACACCTAACTTTTTACAGGCCAGCTTGAAATATTTTCCATGAATGTCTGCATTATCATAAAATTCGGAAACATATTGGTGCGCCATTTCATGTTTTAGAACTTCTAATACAAGATCCCATACTTCAGTCTTGATAAGATGACTTGAGATCGAAATTGTTTTTGTTTTAGAACTCCACCAACCAAGTCTTTTTTCACCAGAAGATATTTCAATTGTTGGGGTTGTAAGCTCTACTCCATATTGCCAAGAAATTGCTTTATGTTCCTGGGAAAGTTGTAATGCCCATCTGATTTCAATGTCTTCTATTTGTTTCGTTTCCATTATAACTGCCTTGTCTTCAATTTCTTTACTATCATTTAGGGTATTTATATTTTCTTTTGTATTTTTATTCAATACTTTCCCCTGTTTATTGCCTGGAATACCAAGATCGGCATTAAAAAACAATGGCGCCACAGATCGAAACCCACAGCGCCATTCCAGAACCGGTCTTTCTCACCCCCCAAAACTTAACTTCTCATCAAGCAACATTCATATCCCGGGGAACATATGGTTTCAATATCTCACTAAACTCCTCAGGAATTTTATAAAATCCGGATCATTGATCACAAATATCGTAGATTATTATCCAATCGCTTAAAAATATTTTGTATCCGTTTTAAAATTCTTTTAATTAGTATCTTTCTTTTTTACCCATTGCCAAACCAAGATCCAGCGCTTTTTTATTCATTGCCATAAAATCTTCAGGAATGGTTGTCTCAAGAACTTTTAGAATGGATGCCGGCTTGACAAGGTTTGAAATGCCGATCAAGGCACCCAGCATGCAGATATTAAACACAATGGGTTTTCCGATTTCTTTCATCACCGTATCAAACATGGGAA
>CALGRI010000283.1 GCA_937880875.1 uncultured Pseudomonadota bacterium | reverse complement strand
ATTGAAATGGCTGCCGAAGAAAAAGGGACTGTCCTTGGCAGACCCATTGAGCTGCTGGTTGAAGACACCCAGATCAAAGCACCCGTAGCCGTGACCAAAGCTGAAAAACTGGTGTACAAGGATGATTGTAAAGCCTTGATTGGCGTATTTTCCAGCGGTGTAGGCCTGGCGCTTGCCGCAAACATTGACAAACTGAATGTGCCCTTTGTTACCACCCACGTGATGACAACTGCATTGTACGGTCTCAATCCGCTTGTTTTCAGAAGCGGTCAGTTGGCCAACGACCAGACAGCTGTCGGAAATGTAAATGGAATTTTGGCACGGCCGGACCTGAAGGACAAAACCTATTATGTCATTGTACACGACTATGCATGGGGACATGATGCCGGCAAAAGATTCATTGATCTAGCCAAAGCAAATGGTATTAAAATTTATAATGAAGAATTTGATAAGGCACCTACCAGTACCAAAGACTGGTCATCTTACATCAGCAAAATCAAAGCCTCTGGTGCTGATGGTGTCTACATCGCCTTTATTACCAATGTCATCCCTGCTTTTGCCAAACAAATGTCTGATTTTGGCCTCCAGGGCAAGGTAAAGATCGTATCTGCAGCCGCTCCTGGACCGCTTGAGCTGGAAGCCGGCGGAGAAGCCTGTTATGGTATTTTCGGTGCCTCTGACTGGTCATGGGATGTGAACACCCCTGTTTCAGATGCATGGGAAATGAGATTCTGGAATAAATTCAAAACCATTCCTTCTGATGCAGCTGTTCACAGTTATGTGGGTGCAATGAACCTTTTCAATGCCATTGAAAAGGCGGGAAGTACGGATGCTAAAGCCATTGCTGACGCTCTCCGAGGTATCAGCTTTGACGGCCCTTACGGAAACGTTCGAATATCTGCAAAAGACAATTGTATGCGCAATACAGCTGTTCTGACAGAAACCATGGCCGCACCGGAAAATCCCTTTGGTGCCAAGGTGTATATGAAAGTGTTAAAAACGTTTACAGCAGCTGAGTTAGGACCTGCAGAATAAGGGTTTGTTAAAAAAAACTACGTTGCAACTTTTTTCTTATTTTTAAACCAATCTGCATGAAAATATTCAACAAAAGACTATTTTCATGCAGATTCACATGACAGGCAAGCATATTATGGGCGGATCACTCGGTATAATTGTAGATATAACTTTAAACAGCCTTGTTCTCAGCGGCGTATTTCTCATAGTAGCCATCGGTCTGAATATTATTTATGGACTGAGCCGTATAATGAACATGGGGCATGGTGCTCTATACGCTGTTGGTGCCTATACCGGCTATACGCTGGTGGCGACCGGTTTGAATTATTTTGCAGCCCTTGTCATTGCACCGATTATAGTGGGCGCTGTTGGATTGTTAATAGAAAGGACCATAATTGCGCCCATGCGCAAACGATCCATGGTTTACACCCTGATCCTGACCTATGGACTGATGTTTTTTCTTGACGGCATGATTAAATATGTCTGGGGAAATAAACCCTGCTTTATTGATCTGCCGGCATTTCTAAAGGGAACTATTTCTATCCTGGGTACTCAATACCCGATTTTCCGGCTGGCAACCTTATTCTTCATAGCAGCAATAATGGGCGGTTTAATGCTTTTTTTAAACAAAACCAAAATCGGAATAATCTTGAGAGCCTCCAGCACAATCCCGGAGATGGTATCCTGTCTGGGGATCAACATGAGCTATGTTCACATGGGTGCCTTTGTTCTGGGGTGTTTCATGGCCGGGGTCGCCGGTATCATCGCAGGCCCCTTGACCACCATTGATCCTTTGATGGGCGGTGAAATGCTGATCTCTTCCTTTGTTGTCATCGTGATCGGCGGTTTGGGGAGCCTTAGAGGAGCCGTTATTGCCGCACTTCTTATAGGTATTGTCCAGACTTTGGCAGAATTTTTTATCACTGACCTTGCAATGGTAATCGTTTACATACTTATGGCGGTTATTCTTGCTTTTATGCCCCGCGGCATTCTTGGAGAAGGAAAGTTTGAATAATGAATAACACAACAACCATACCCGGTATTAAACAAGGATTACACCCACTTAAAATCCTGATTATAATTCTGATTTTATTGGGTTTGGGAACATTTCCATTTGTATTTGAAAATCGATTTTATATCAGTCTGATAACTGAGATGATGATTTACGGGCTTTTAGCCATGAGTCTGGATGTACTCCTGGGGTACACAGGGGCATTGTCATTTATGCACAACGCCTACCTGGGAATCAGTGCCTATGTTGTCGGTCTTTTTCTAATCCATATATCTCCCACCTCATTATGGCTGGCCTGCTTTGCCGGAATTGTGTTTACCGCCACTGTGGCACTGCCCGTGGGCTGGGTCCAGGTACGCACAGGCGGGCTTGCATTTGCTCTTCTGACCCTTGCCTTTGGCATGATGTTTTATACCATCGTATGGAAATGGTATAGTGTTACAGGCGGTGATGATGGCTTGATGGGAATGCCCAATCCCGATATCACCCTGTTTGGATGGAACCTTGGCAGCTCGGCTGATCCCACAGCAATTTATATATTCACCCTGGTTATTGTGACCATTTGTTTTCTGTTTACCCGCAGGATTATCAATTCTCCCTTTGGGGCAGTACTTGAAGCCATACGGGAGAATGAAAACCGTGCGGCCTTTGTGGGGATTAATGTAAGGATGTACAAGCTTTTGGGATGGATGTTGGCCTGTATCCTGGCCAGCATCGCAGGTGCTTTGTTTATCCTGTATAAAGGATATATCGGCCCATCCACCATGAGCGCTTTTGCCGGAGCCGGTGTATTGATGATGGTACTGCTGGGCGGTCTGGGCTCTTTATGGGGAGCTTTTGTGGGCGCAGCAATGTTTATTTATATTCAGGACTATATCAGCACCATGTCAGAACATTGGGAAATCTATCTTGGACTGGTTGTTATTTTTCTGGTCTTATTTTTACCAACGGGATTCGTCGGTCTGGGCGATCATCTCAAACGATTCCGAAAGGGTTGATAATGGCGGAACTACTCTGTACAGAAAATTTGTGCCGCAGTTTTGGCGGTGTGATGGCGACAAACCGGGTTTGTTTCAGTGTAGACAACCAGGGTCTTACGTCTATTATCGGGCCGAACGGTGCCGGAAAAACAACGTTTATCAATATTGTGACCGGAAAAATAGGCGCCAGTTCCGGGAAAATATTTTTTAAAGGACAGGAAATTACCAACAAACCCACCCATGAACTGGTAAAAATGGGTATCTGCCGGACTTTCCAGATTAACAGTATTTTTGAAAATCTCAGTGTGTTTGAAAATTTAAGAATTGCCCGGCAGGCTAAAGATGGTGGTTCTTTAAGAATTTTCTCCTCAAAACAAAATCTTAAGGCCGTAACGGAGAAAACCTGGGCATTAGTGGAACATCTTGGATTAAAAGACCTGGCTGCCAGACCTGCAAAAAACCTGGCATATGGTGATCAGCGGGTATTGGAGGTGGCAATTGCCCTGGCCGGTGATCCAAAAATTTTATTTTTAGATGAGCCCACTGCTGGAATGTCACCCGCTGAAACCCGGCAAATATCAAAACTGATTCAAGAGCTGGCCACTGAAATCTGTGTTGTACTGGTTGAGCATGATATGGATTTGGTCATGAGTATTTCAGATAAGATTACAGTTCTTCAATATGGCTGTACCATTGCAGAAGGCACACCAGAGGAGATCCGGAACAATCAGCAGGTCAGGGAGGCATATCTTGGAAAAGAGGAATAAAATCCTAAATATTGAGGATATTCACACCTATTATGGTGTAAGTCACGTGATTCAGGGCTTGTCCATGTACGTAGAACAGCGGGAAGCGGTTTCGATTCTGGGACGAAACGGGGTGGGGAAAACCACTACCCTGAGATCTATTATGGGACTGACCCCGCCTCGATCCGGAAGCATACAGATTGATGGCATCGAGACAACGCGGTTTCAACCCCATAAAATATCCAAGATAGGGGTAGCTTATGTGCCGGCTGAAAGGCATATTTTTCCTGGGTTGAGTGTAAAAGAAAATCTCATACTGGCTGCAAGACCCGGAAATGGAAAAGATCCATGGACATTTGAAAAAGTATGTGACCACTTCCCCGGACTTGCCGACAGGACCCTGCAGGACGGTGCAACCCTCAGTGGAGGTGAACAACAGATGCTGGCCATTGGCCGGGCCCTTATCAGCAACCCCAAGATCATCATCATGGACGAGCCCTCACAGGGGCTATCCCCATTACTTGTGCAGATGATAACCGATGTTGTCTTAAAAGTCTGTACCGAGTCCGGAATAACAATGCTCATAGTCGAGCAGAACTACCGCATGGCCCTTAAAGTAGCCAGCCGGCATTATTTAATGGGTACCAAAGGTGAGATTGTAAAAGTGGCTTCAACCCAGGAACTTATGGACAATCCGGAGATTATTCAATCCCATTTGTCTGTGTAATATTAACGCATGGACAAAAATCTTTTTTTGCTTATATTTAACAATACATAATGAAAAATAATTTCAATAAAAAAATAATGTTCTTTGGTTGTCCCATGGATTGTGATGAAAAATATGATTCCATTCAAGAAAAACTTCATATGCTTCAGACTGCCCAGGGATTTGATGATCCCCTTGACGGGGTCATGGACACTCTTGGACCATATCTTCCAAAGGACTGCTGGGATAATCTTGGCTCATTACCCGTACCATCATGGTTGGGCCCTAAACCGCCCTCAACTGATCACTCAAAAATCACCACGGAAAATTTTATTTCTTTTATTGACAATAATGGATGTAAAAAATTTGCAGATGAGGCAGATCAATTTGTTACGGATCAGATTCTGCCTGACATTCCCTGTATGGTCGGAATTGACCATTCTCTTACTGGAGGCGTTTATTCGGCCCTGTCCCGCCATTACGGCAAAGAAAACCTGTCTTTGATTATTATTGACAGCCATACAGATGCTGTTCCCATGTCTTTGCTGGCCGAAGCGATCCAGTATGATATGGATACAAACCCGTCTTCCTTACATGATGTAAATGACCCCTTTTTGTATAACCGTTCTGATTCATACAATGCCAGTTCATTTGTGCACAACCTTGTGACACAAAAACAGGTAGACCCCAAAAATCTGTATATTATCGGGGTAAGCGACTATCCTGAAAAAAAATTTCTGCGGATCAAGGATGTCAGGATTAAAAAATATACGGGTGCCTATATGGATCTCAAACGCATGGGCGCAAAAATCATCACTAAAAAAGAATGTAAATTAAATCCCCATAAAATTTCAGAAATTTTTAAACTTATTTCCACCCCCTATGTTTATGTTTCCATTGATATGGACATCGGGGCGAACAACGCACTTGAAGGTGTCAGATTCCGTAACTGGAAAGGATTAAATGAACCACAGATCCATAAACTGGGTCATGCTGTGGCCGAAATTTTTTCAGATTCCATTCATCTGGCCGGGATGGATATCTGTGAGATAGATCCGCGCAGAGCCGGTGTTGACTACCCTTCAGGCAAAGACAGGACCTATGTGATAGCGGCAGAGATTATTAAAACAATAGCATTTAATATGGATAAGGACACTGGCCCTTCCACTTAATGCTTTCATTTAATATAGTATAAACAATAGAAAAAAGTAATTTAAACAAAGGAGAACAAATGGAACAGAACCGATATTTTGATATTGAAGATGCATCATCAGACAAACCCATAAAAAAACTGAAATACTTTGTTGACGGAGAATTTAAAGTCTCTGCCACAAAAAATTATATGGATTGTTATAACCCCTCCACAGGAGATATTATCGCCCATGCTCCCCAATGCACCCAGGATGAAGTGGATGCAGCCATAGAAAGTGCTAAAAAAGCCTATCCAGAATGGGCTGCAACCCCTGTGAGCAAAAGAGTTCAGGTTTTATTCAAATTTAAGGCCCTTGTTGAAGAACACCTGGAAGAGTTAACCTATCTTCTGTGCCAGGAAGAAGGCAAGAACTGGACAGAATCCATGGGAGATGTGCTAAAGGTGAATGAAGTGGTTGAATTTGCCTGTGGTGCCCCCCACCTGATGAAGGGTGAGTCTCTCATGAATGCCAGCAAAGGATATGATACTGTCCTCTACCATGAGTCCATTGGTGTTTTTGCGGGTATTGCCCCCTGGAATTTTCCGGCCATGATTCCCCATGGCTGGATGACCCCCATATGTGTTGCAACTGGTAACTGCATGATTCTCAAGGCAGCCAGCTTTGTCCCCCAGTCAGCCCTTCGGCTTAGCGAACTCTGGCGTGAGGCAGGACTTCCCAAAGGGGTCCTCAATGTTGTCATGGCCGGAAGAAATGAAGCTGAAATCTTCCTGAAACATCCGGATATCAAAGGGGTCAGCTTTGTGGGCTCCACAAGTGTTGGCAAACATATCTACAAAACCGCAGCAGCCCACGGCAAAAGGGTCCAGGCCCTGACAGAGGCAAAAAACCATGCCCTGGTTCTAAAAGATGCAAAACTGGAAAGAACTGCCAGGGGAATTATCAATGCCTATTGCGGATGTGCCGGTGCAAGATGCATGGCCTGTCCTGTGATTGTCGTTGAAAATGACATTGCAGATGAACTGGTCGCCTACCTGAAAAAATTTGTTGCTGAACTCACATTGGGGCCAGCCTATGATCCCAATACGGGCATGGGACCCGTAATGAATGCCGGCCACCTGAAATTTATCACGGGCTGGATTGAAAAAGGTATTGAAGAAGGTGCAGAGCTCATTGTTGATGGCAGAAACCCCGTTGTCAAAGGATATGAAAACGGATTCTTCCTGGCACCAACCATCTTTGATCATGTCACCGAAGATATGACCATTGGTGATGAAGAAATTTTTGGTCCAGTGCTGTGCATCAAACGCGTTGACTCTTTTGAAGAAGGTATAACCATCATGAACAAGAGCCGCTTTGCCAATGGGTCTGTTATTTATACCCAGAACGGACACTATGCCCGTGAATTTGCAAACCGGACAGACGGTGGCATGGTCGGTATTAATGTGGGTATCCCCGTTCCCCTGGGGATTTTCGGTTTTACCGGTCACAAGGACTCTTTTTTCGGAGATCTGCATTGCATGGGTAAAGACGGTTTTACATTCTTTACAGAATCCAAGGTTGTCACCCAGACATGGTTTCCTGAAGATGAAACCGTTATGGGCAAAGTTGATACCTGGGATGGAACCATTTCATCAATGCCGGACAAGTA
>CALGRI010000282.1 GCA_937880875.1 uncultured Pseudomonadota bacterium | reverse complement strand
TTGCCAAGACCTGTTGTTTAGAGATCCTGTATCAAATATGTATCAGGGGGTTGATTTGATTAAGATGTTTTTTAAACTGGTCGAATTCGACCAGTTTAAACTTGAGGCAGGCAGCCATTATTTTGTTTTATCCCTTAAAAACGGATTGAGTCAACCAGGCAATCTTTATATAGAAGATAGGAGATGATATTTTTATATTGACGAGTGACACAAAAGCGTGACATATTAGTGTCGTGCTTTATAGTCGTACGTCACTATAAATGGAGTATCAATTTATTAAAGGGAAGTGCTCATGTCGCGTATCGTGCCTGCCGAAGAGCTTGATCTGATCGAACGGATGATCTTAGAACATCCGGAAGGGATCGGGATTACAGAGCTTGAGAGAGTGCTGTCTCATCATTTGTCCAAAGCCTTTAATCGTCGTACCTTGCAACGCCGACTGGGACGTCTCATGGCTGACAAGCGTATCACCACCAAAGGCGAAAGCATTGCATTGGTTTACAAGGCCAGCCCCAGCGACAACATCAATGGCGGGTCTTTCCCCCTTATTGTTGCAAGGGAAGATGAAATAGAAAATTACATCCCGGTTTCACCGGAGGGCAGGATCATTCGTGACCTTGTGCAACAACCGCTGATGAGGCGCAAACCTGTCGGCTATCAGCGGTCATTTTTGGAGGACTACGAGCCCGGCATTACCTTTTATCTTTCCGAATCTTTACGCACTCAGTTCCATGAGATGGGTCGCACACCTTTGAGGGAACGGCCTGCAGGCACCTATGCCCGGGAAATCCTGAACCGGTTGTTGATTGATCTGTCATGGGCATCATCCCGTCTGGAGGGGAATACTTACAACCGCCTCGATACTCAAAATTTAATCGAATTCGGACAGGCGGCAGAAGGTAAAGACATACAGGAAACCCAGATGATCCTGAATCACAAGGCTGCAATTGAAATGCTCGTTCAGGCAGCAGATCAGATAGGGTTCAATCCTTTTACCTTTCTCAACCTGCACGCCATCCTGTCGGAAAATCTACTTCTTGATGAAGACGCAAGCGGACGATTACGGCGCAGGCCAGTAGATATTTCCGGGTCGGTCTTTCACCCCGTTGCCATGCCCCAGGTTTTGGAAGACTGTTTCCATCTATTGCTGCAGAAAGCTGCAGCCATTCCCGACCCATTTGAACAAGCCTTTTTTGTAATGGTGCAGTTGCCATATCTACAGCCCTTCCAGGATGTTAACAAGCGTGTCTCCCGGCTGGGAGCGAACATTCCACTTATTCGATATAATCTGTGCCCTCTTTCTTTCATAGATATGCCAGAGCAGGCCTACGTGGATGGCATCCTGGGTGTGTATGAATTGAATCAGGTGGATCTGCTCAGAGACGTCTTTATCTGGGCCTATGAGCGGTCATGCCAGCGATATCTTGCAATCACTCAAACCATGGCAGAACCTGATCCGCTTCGAATCCGATATCGGGATGCATTGATCCTGGCTGTGCAGGTAATTGTCCGGAGAGGCTTATCCCCATCCGTGAAGAATATTGAAAAATTGATATCTGACCAGGTATCTGAAAATGACAAAACCGCGGTCATTAAAATAGTGCTGGATGCCTTGCAGAACATGCATGAAGGAAGCGTGGCCAGGTATCGCCTCAAATTGTCTGAATTTCAATCGTGGGAAACGATACGTGACCAGTGCGCTAAAGAAAATAGTGGATAATGACAGGCGCCAATCAACCTTCTAACCCACATTCAACACCCTAAATTGGATGCTGCGATTTCAAATCCGGTTTCCTTTATCACAATGTGATGCCACCCTATGTTTATGGTGATTTGTTCTGCAGTTTCATTTAATCTTGAACATACAGATAAATCAAACCAGAATAAAAATCAATTCCAGTACAGATGATGTTTATGCCTTTACTTTTTCCAGAGCAATAATAGCTGCCCCCAGGGCACCGACAATATCCGGGTTTTCCGGGGTGTTTATTTTTTCAAGATTCATGCTTTCAGCAATGGCTTTTACTACACCTCTATTCCGCGCCACACCGCCGGACATGGAGACCACAAGGCCGTCAGTATTTTTAGTCACTCTTTTAACAAGGGAATTTGTTCTGGCCGCAATGGCCCGGTTCAGGCCTTTTGCGATTTCTTTCTGCTCTGTACCACTGGCAATCAAAGACACCACTTCGCTTTCAGCAAATACAGTACACATGGAGCTTAAAACAAGATCACTTGTGGCGCCTTTATCCAGATCTCCCAACTGGTTTATATCCACCTCCAGGGCTCTTGCCATGGCTTCCAGGAATCGGCCCGTTCCTGCGGCACATTTATCATTCATGGCAAAATCCACTACATTTCCATCCATATCAAGGCGCATGGCTTTGCTGTCCTGTCCTCCTATATCAATGAGAATCCTTGTCGCAGGGATCATGTGCTTTATCCCTTTAGCATGACAGGTGATCTCAGTGACGGCACGGTCTCTTTCCTGGACCCGGTTTCTGCCATAACCCGTGGAAATAATG
>CALGRI010000281.1 GCA_937880875.1 uncultured Pseudomonadota bacterium | reverse complement strand
CTCAAATCTTGGAACAAAAGACTATGTTGAATCAGGAATACCTGTAATTAGAGGGAAAAATATTCAAGCAGGTCAGATACTATTAAAAGATTTTGTTTATATCACCGAAAAAAAGGCAGAAGAAATTAAAAGAAGTATCGCTTGTCCGGGTGATGTGGTTATTATAGCAGTCGGTTCCTCAGGGCGACCAGGTATTATCCCTACTGAATTAGATCGCGTGATTCTATCCCAAAATTGCAATAAAGTTACGTGCGATATAAGTATTATTCTGCCGGAATTCTTAAATTTATGTCTTCAAACTGATTTTATGCAAGAACAAATCTCTGGAAAAACAACAGACACAGTTAGGAAGTTTTTTAGTTTGACTAATTTTAAGCAAATTGTTGTTCCCCTCCCTCCAATTCAAGAACAAAGGGAAATACTAGAGATTACAGATGTACAGATATCAAATATTGATAGATTGGAGGCACAGGTTGATGTAAACCGAAAACGATCCGACCGCCTCCGCCAATCCATCCTAAAAAAAGCCTTTTCCGGCAAACTGGTTCCCCAGGTCAATGAGGATGAATCCCCGGCAAATTCACAGAAACAAACAGCCTGACTATAATCAATGCGCTAAAATTCATTTAATACTTGAACTATGGCGCATGAAATATATCTTGACAATTAAAAATAGTATATGATATGCGTAATTATTCATACAATAAGTGAATAAAACCGTTTTGGATATACCATGGAAATACTGACAGGCATCGGAAAAGCAGACCGGGAGAGAATGGCGGCCATCATCCGCAATACAAAAGGCACGATATCTGTCACGGATGCGGCAGGGATCTTAAATGTTTCCGCTTCAGATGCCGCTAAGATGCTTTCCAGGTGGTCAAAAAACGGGTGGATGTCCCGGGTCCGCCGGGGGCTTTATGTGTCTGTTCCCCTGGAATCCCCGACCACGGATGTGCCCCTTGAGGATCCCTGGCTGATTGCCGACCGCCTCTTTTCACCCTGCTATATCGGTGGCTGGAGTGCGGCTGAATATTTTGACCTGACAGAGCAGATTTTCGGCACCATTGTGGTCATGACCGTTCAAAAGCCAAGAAACCGCAGACCTGACATTAAAGGCACAACGTTTATGCTGCGCACGGTTCCTGAAAAAGCCCTGTTTGGACTGAAACCTGTATGGAGAGGACAGGTGAAACTATTTGTATCTGATCCTGCGCGTACCCTGCTTGATCTGCTCGTCGAACCTTTCTTTGGCGGTGGAATCCGGTCTGTAAAAGATATGCTGACAAATTTTCTATGGTCTGAAAACAAGAACCTGGAACTATTGATTGACTACTGCGATAAGCTGGGAAATGGGTCTGTTTTTAAACGCCTGGGTTTTCTGCTTGAAAAAATCGCCCCTGATGAAACCCGTGCCATCGAAGACTGCCGCAAAAGAATGACCGCAGGAAATGCAAAGCTTGATACAAAATTGAACAACACCAGGCTTGTCACCCGATGGCGGCTGTGGGTCCCGGAAAACTGGAAGGAGATGGAATCCTTTGATTGATAAATCTGAAATAATGGCGTTTTCAAAACAATTTGGACTCAGGGCAAATGTGATTGAAAAAGACTATGTGCTCAGCTGGGTGCTTGCCGGTATATTCAATCATGGAGAGATAGGCGCGGACTGGATCTTTAAGGGGGGGACCTGTCTTAAAAAATGCTATTATGAAACCCATCGGTTCTCTGAAGATCTTGATTTTACACTGATGAAACCTGAACATCTGGATCAGGAGTTTCTGGTCAATTGTTTTAAAGATATCTCCGAATGGATCTATGATGCCACGGGTGTTGAAATCCCAAAAGAACTCATCCGGTTTGATGTGTATCAGAATAACCGCGGCGGCCTGTCTGCCCAGGGGCGTATCGGATACCGAGGCCCCCTGCAGCCGGGAGGCGATCTTCCCCGCCTAAAGCTGGATTTAACGATTGATGAAATCCTGGTGCTGAATCCTGTGGTAAGGGATGTCCATCACCCTTATTCAGACTGCCCGGATGATGGAATACAGATCAAATGTTATTGTTTTGAGGAAGTTTTTGCTGAAAAATTAAGAGCCCTGGCAGAGCGGGAACGCCCAAGAGATCTGTATGATGTGGTCCTCCTGTATCGTCATGAGAAATTGAGAGCCATGAAAGATATTATTTTGAGTACGCTTGAGAAAAAATGTGCGTTTAAAAATATACCTGTTCCCACCATGGATACCTTAAGAAATCGCCCCGAACGCGAAGAACTGGAAGCGGAATGGGCTAACATGCTGGCCCATCAAATGACATCACTTCCTGCTTTTGAACTGTTCTGGATAGAGATTTCACAGGTAATGGACTGGCTGGGGGGGGGGGAAGAAATGAAGAAAAGGGAGAATAAATGAGTCCGGCAGATATTGTACAAAAATTATGGAACTATTGTAATGTCCTGCGGGATGATGGGATGAGCTATGGTGACTATGTGGAGCAGTTGACGTATCTGCTGTTTCTTAAAATGGCGGATGAGCGGACGAAACCACCCTATAAACAAAAAAGCATGGTGCCGGGAAAGTATGACTGGCAAAGTCTGCTGAAAAAGGATGGGGATGAGCTCTTTGATCATTACCGTCATGTTCTGGAAGATTTGGGAAAGGGAAAAGGCCTTCTTGGACTGATCTTTATGAAATCCCAGAACAAATTCCAGGACCCGGTCAAACTGAGGCGACTGATTGTTGACCTGATCAATACGGAAAACTGGTCTGCAATGGGTTCAGATGTCAAAGGGGATGCCTATGAAGGGCTGCTTGAAAAAAATGCCCAGGATACCAAAACAGGTGCGGGCCAGTATTTTACACCCCGCCCCCTGATCCAGGCCATGGTGGATGTAATGAATCCTGCGCCCAATGAAACCATTTGCGATCCGGCTTGCGGTACCGGCGGTTTCATCCTTGCAGCTCATGATTATATGGTTGAGCAAAACAAAAATATGACCAAGGCAGAGAAAAAAGACCTCAAAGAAAAAACGTTCAAAGGCTGGGAACTAGTCCAAAGTACTGCCCGCCTCTGTGCCATGAATCTGATGCTGCATGGTATCGGCAGTGATGAGAATCTGCCGATAATCGTATCAGACTCCCTGGCGGCAGATCCGGGTGACCGTTTTGATCTGGTCTTAACCAATCCGCCTTTTGGCAAGAAAAGCAGTACAACCATTGTCGGCGAAAACGGTAAGGTGACAAAAGAAAAAGATATTGTTGTACGGGATGATTTCTGGG
>CALGRI010000280.1 GCA_937880875.1 uncultured Pseudomonadota bacterium | reverse complement strand
TCCCGAGGCAATGATAAGTTTTGTATAATTGATTTTTTCCATGTGCTGTAAAAATATTGATTTTGAATCAGGATGGATTCGGGCAACCCTTTGACCCAGCCGGATGCGGATATTTTGTTTTTTGCAAGATTCCAGAGAGGTTACCATGAGGCTTTCTTTAGCAGTTTTATGGGCAATGAAATCAATGAGCCTGGGTTTATAATAAAAAGGGACACACTCATCAGAGATAATCGTGATCCTGGCGTGTTTATCTTTTTTTCTCAACGCAATTGCAGCATGGTTTCCTGCAGGCCCGTTTCCTATTATGACATAATGGTCGTTGTCCGGCATTATTCCTCCAATACACTAAGTATCAATTTCAATGAGTTCTGTTTTGGTCACATGGATACAATCCATGGGACAAACCGTCAGGCATTGACCGCACCGGATACAATTGGCAGGGTCAATGGCAATGGATATAACCTTGTTCCAATTGCTTGTTTCTTCATACCGGCCATAGGTTCCATCGGCATTCACTGCCACATTTTCAATCATTTTAATACAATTTTTTGGTGCTACATCAATACAGGCTGAACAATAAATACAGGTCAAAGGATCAATTTCATATTTCAGGTTACAAAGATAGCACCGTTTAGCCTCTTTGCCAGCCAGGTTTTCATCATATCCTGCTTCCACTTCAGCAGTTGGATTAAAAAGCCGTTTATCCATATCAATGGTATTCATGTCAACCCTGGGGATAAAGTCATATGATCTGGGTCTGTCAGTTGTTGCAAAGTTTTCCAGCCTGACCACTGCTCGCTTTCTTTTTTTGCCAATCAAATATTCATCAATGGTTTTGGCGCATTTTCTGCCGCCGGCAATGGCAGAGATAACATCTGTAGAACCGCTTACAAAATCCCCTGCTGCAAAAACACCATCGATTCTGGTTTGATTTTCCTTTTTATCCATGGGACCCAGGTTTTTTGACACAGAGTCGAAACTGGGGATCTGGCCTATTGCGGTAATGACAGCATCTGCTGGGACGATAAATTTTGAATTGTCCAGGGGAATAGAAATCCTATATGGTGGCTTGTCAATTTTTTCCATGCGGGTGTGCATGAATTCAACCCCTGTGACTTTATTGTTATCCCCCAGGATTTTTGATGGCTGGATAAGGCTGTATGTTTTAATCCCTTCAAATTGAGCTTCATGTTTTTCAGTCTCATCAATCCGCATATATTCAATGGTTTTCCGGATATGGATACTGACATCCGATGCCTTGAGCCGGACAGCGGATCTTGCACAATCAACCGCTGTAAACCCGGCCCCGATCACCACTACCTTGTCCCCTACAAAGGGTTTTTCTCCAATATTTACAGCCTTCATAAAATCAAGGCCATTGTAAACATTTTCAAGATCTTCGCCTTTAACGCCAAGTTTCCTCGGCCTGACACAGCCAGTTGCCACAACCACGGCATCATATTCTTTTTTAAGTTGATCAAGGGTAATGTCCATGCCAATGCCAATGGCAACGCCTGTTTTTAATTCAATTCCCAATCTAAGTATATTTTTTATTTCAAACATGAGCAGATCCCGGGGCAGCCTGAACTCAGGAATTCCATACATCATCATTCCGCCCGGGGCTTGCATACTTTCAAAAATCACAACCTTGTGCCCCAGAATAGCAAGGTCATGGGCTGCTGCCAGGCCGGCCGGGCCAGAACCAATAACCGCAATTTTTTTTTGAGTGCTTGTATAAATGCCTTCAATAATCCTGTGGGAAAAAGGTTTTAAATCTGCACAGGCACGTTTTAAATGACAGATGCCGACACTTGTTCCATTGTCAGGCTCTCCATGGCGACAGGCAGATTCACAGGGTCTGGCGCAGATACGGCCCAAAACCCCGGGCAGGATATTGGCACTGCGATTTAATTCATAGGCCCGGCCATATCTTTTTTCATAAATAGACCTGATGTATCCCGG
>CALGRI010000279.1 GCA_937880875.1 uncultured Pseudomonadota bacterium | reverse complement strand
CCCGATGACCAGGCGCTGGTAATTAAGACCTCAAAAGGACTGATCGTGGTCCTGGGATGTGCCCATCACGGGATGATCAACACCCTGCTGTATGCCCGGAAGATTACAGGAGAAGAAAGAATTCATGCTGTCATAGGCGGGACCCATCTTTTTCGTGCCGGCCCTGATCAACTCGAGCAAACCATTGCAAAAATCGAAGAATTCAAAGTGGAGCATATCGGTGTGTCCCATTGCACGGGAATGCCTGCATCCATGGCCTTGATGCAGCATTTCAAGGACCGCTTCTTTTTCAATCATGTTGGAAAAATAATAGAGTTTTAAAGGAATGTCGGTTTATAAAACCAGAACATTATTCAAAAAAAACATCAATTCCAAAGATTTAGAAACATTTTAAAAACTGTTAGATAACTTCCATGAAAATACGAAATGCAACACTCAATAAAATTTGGATCCAAAGGTTTGATGCCTATGCCCGGGACGTATGGTTTATTTGGGGGTCTAATAGTTCTGGTCTGGAAGAATTCTTTCGGCTCATATCTGGAGAGGCCGGGGAAGATGCCAGGGCAGATCAACTTGATTTGCCGGACAATATTGGGATTGTTTCTTTTAAAAAACAGCAGGACCTCTATGAGTCAGAACTAAAAAAAAACGATACTGATTACCTGAATAAGATTGATCCCGGCACGCAGACCATGACTTTTTTAGAGGATCTCGAAAAATATGCAGGCCTGATCGAGGCATTTGGTATGACTGCTTCCCTTGATAAAGGTTATCGCCAGCTCAGCACTGGTCAATCAAGAAAACTCATGATCCTGTCTCAAATCTCAAAAGGCGTATCCTGCCTTGTCATACAGTCCCCCTATGATGGACTTGATCCCAAAAGCTGCCAGGAAATGAATAAGGCTCTTTTTCATCTGCATCAGCAAAAGACACAGCTTATCATTTTTGTGAACAACACAGGGGATATACCTTCCTGGTGTACCCATGTCGGGGTGATGTCACATGGCCGGCTGGCACATCAGGGGGGAAGGCAAGAGATAATGGGAATTCTTGAACAAAAATTAAATACACAATCTCCTGATTTTCAGGCTTCAATCCAGGATTTATATAAAAGCCGGGTAATAGACCTGAAAAAGAACTCTGATCATAAAGAGCAAACCCCATTGGTCAGACTTAATAAGGGATTTGCAGGGTATGGAGGGGTTACAATATTCAAGGATTTATCCCTTTCAATAAACCAGGGAGATCATACCCTGGTCACAGGCCCCAACGGATGCGGAAAATCCACCCTGCTTCAGGTTATTACAGGGGATCATCCAGCCTGTTACCAAAATTATCTGAAAATATTTGGTATCCAGAGGGGAACCGGGGAATCCATATGGGATCTAAAACAACACATGGGTATTGTAAGCTCTGAGTTACACCGGAACTATAATGTACCAGGAACCACCTTGCACTGTATTATTTCAGGCTTGTTTGATTCCATCGGACTCTACCGCCCATATAATAATCTTCAAGAGCAAAAGGCTATGACATGGCTTGGGCGCCTGAATATGGACAGGGAAGCCTGCACCCCTTTCAGGCTATTGGAATATGCCCAGCAGCGCCTGGTACTCATTGCCCGGGCCCTGATTAAAGTACCAAGACTGCTCATTCTGGATGAACCCACCCAGGGTCTGGATGAATCAAACAGGAAAGCCGTTCTTAATTTTCTGGAGGATGTGGCCAAAGAAGATCTATGCACAATCCTCTATGTCAGTCACCGTGAAGATGAATACCGCAGCTTTTTCAATCAACATCTCAGGATGTGAGAATCTTACTATGTCTTTTCCAA
>CALGRI010000278.1 GCA_937880875.1 uncultured Pseudomonadota bacterium | reverse complement strand
TGCCAGCAATGCAGAACGCCTCAATGTACAAAAGTATGTCCTGTAAAGGCTACCTGGCAGACACCTGATGGAATTGTGGTTGTGGACTATAACTGGTGCATTGGCTGCAGGTATTGCATGGCTGCATGCCCTTACGGAGCGAGGCATTTCAACTGGGGTGAGCCGACTATTCCTGATGATGAGTTAAATACAAATGTGTCTTATTTGGGCAACAGACCAAGAATGAAAGGGGTAGTGGAAAAATGCACGTTTTGTATTCAACGGGTTCGAGATGGCAAATACCCTTCATGCGCCGAAATTTGCCCGGTGGGAGCCAGGAAATTTGGAAACCTGTTGGATCCTGAAAGTGAAATAAGATATATTCTGGAAAATAAACGTGTTATAGTTTTAAAGGAAGAATTAAACTTTCAGCCTAAATTTTACTATTTCTTTGGGGTCTAAGAAGTTCTGTCAAGATAAAACATCTAAACTATCGTATTATGAATTTTATTCGTTTTATAACAGGCACCATAAAAATAATTTTCAAGGGGAGCAAAGTTTATTATGCCTGGCTGTTTGTTCTTGTATGCTTAATCGTCTGGGGTGGATTTGGCTACTATGGTCAGTTGAGTGAGGGACTGATAAAAACTCACATGCGGGATTCGGTATCATGGGCTTTTTATATTGGAAATTTCACATTTCTTGTCGGAGTTGCAGCCGCAGCAGTTATGTTAGTTGTGCCTGCCTATATCTATAATTGGAAACCAATCAAAGAGATTGTAATATTTGGTGAATTGCTGGCCGTTTGTGCGGTTATCATGAGTATCTCATTTATTGTCGTAGATATTGGAAATCCGTTAAGATTCTGGCATATGCTACCTGGAATTGGCACAATGAACTTTCCGGATTCTATGCTTTCATGGGATTTTTTCGTTCTGAGTTTATACTTGCTAATCAATTTATTTGTTGTAACATATCTGTTATATTGTATCTTCTATAAAAAGGAATACAGGAAAACACTGGTGTTAACACTTGTTTTATCCAGTATCCCAATGGCGGTTGCCATTCATACCGTAACAGCATTTCTTTACAACGCATTGCCTGCCCGTATTTTTTGGAACAGCGCATTACTTGCTCCGAGATTTTTAGCTTCAGCATTCTGTTCAGGTCCGGCTATTCTGTTGATTTTATTTCAAATACTTAGGAAAACCACCAAATTTGAGATAAAAAATGAGGCGATTTGGACAATCGCTGAGCTTATGGTATACTCAATGTCCATCTATTTATTCTTTACGGTTGCTGAGCTTTTTAAAGAGTTTTATTCAGGAACTGAGCATATTTTATATTGGGAATATTTGCTTTTCGGGATAGGTGATAACAAAGAAATTATCTTATATAGCTGGTCCTCTATCATTATGGGATTTATTGCATTTGTCCTCTTCTTAATTCCTAAAACCAGGAAAAATTTTGTGACGTTAAATATTGGAGCTGTCCTGATATACATCAGTGTTTATCTTGAGAAAGGAATTGCTCTTATCATTCCGGGATTTACACCGGATGTTTTAGGACAGATTTATGTTTATACTCCATCAATGACTGAAATCAGAACAGCAGTATTGATATTTTCTTCCGGATTTTTACTTTTTACTTTCCTGGTGAAAATTGCGATAGCTATAATATTTGAAAACTACAACATTGATAGTTTGGATCGAAAAAGGATGACTCAGGGGGAATTAATATGATAAAACCCCATACATATATATGCACGGTCTTGCTCCTGTCTTTCTTTCTGACTAATCTTTGTACTGCTCAGACGGTTCACGGTTTTGTCTATGAGCAGAATGACCAGAATCAA
>CALGRI010000277.1 GCA_937880875.1 uncultured Pseudomonadota bacterium | reverse complement strand
TTGTTGAAACAGATTTGTGGCCCAATTTTTTATATGAAATGAAGAAAAATAAAATCCCGGTGATCTTAATTAATGCCAGGCTTTCAAAAAGGTCTTTAAACGGATATCTGTTTTTTAGAAAATTTTCATTCATGCTTTTTTCTTATTTATCACATATTATGGCACAAACCCCTTTGGATAAAAAACGATTTCACAGCTTAGGTATAAATAGGACCAAAATATCTGTTGTGGGAAATATCAAGTTTGACCAAGAGCTGGCTAATATAGATGAACCAAAGATGGCAAAATTGAAAGCCAGGTTCGGCATCCAGGACCGAGACCGGGTCTGGATTGCCGGCAGCACCCATGAGGGCGAGGAACCTATCGTCCTGGATGCTTTTGCATCCGTGAAAAAAAAGATACCAGGCCTAAAGCTGATCCTGGCACCACGTGACCCTAAAAGAAGTAAAAAACTGATCAAACAGATCCCATCCCATCCCTATCACCCAGTTCTGTTTTCACAGTTAAAGCCGGGCATAAAAAATCATGACCTTATCTTTATTGATAGGATAGGGCTGCTTGCCACCTCTTATGCGATCTGTGATATTGCATTCATTGGTGGCTCTATGGTGCCCCAAGGCGGGCATAACCCCCTTGAGCCCGCCATGTTCGGTAAACCTATTCTGTTTGGTCCCCATATGACGGATTTTTTACAGGTCTCAGACATGTTGGTGGAAAAGTTTGGGGCCTGCCGGGTTGAAACAACGTCGGAACTGGAGGGCAAACTGGAAGAGATATTGAAAAGCCCTGATCTGGCAGCACAGATGGGGGAAGCCTGTCACAGGGTTTTTGCCGGCAATGCAGGGGCTGTGGACAGGATCATCAACAAGATGGAGGATCTTAACCTTGTCTGAACCATGGTTTTCCAGGCTGGAAAAAAAAATCACCCAAATTTCGGATCAGGACTATGATCCTGCTTTTTTTTCCTTTGAACAATTGCTGGTGACGGCATCCTGCCTTTACCAGGCCGGGTCAGGTCTTCGGCTCAGGCTGTACCGGTCTGGTTTGTTAAAACCCAAACGCCTGCCCTGTTTTGTTATCTCCATTGGCAATATCATGGCCGGCGGTGTCGGTAAGACCCCCATGGCCATCTACCTGGCTGAACTTTTAACAAAGATGGGAAAACGGCCTGTTGTCATCAGCCGGGGTTATAAAGGCAGCCTTAAGACCGGGGCAGGGATTGTCAGCAACGGTGAAACCATCTTTTTGGATACAGATGTAGCAGGAGATGAACCTTATATGATGGCCAGGAGAAAAACTTTTCCTGTTGTGGTGGGAAAGGACCGGTATACAGCCGGGATGCTGGCCATTGAGCAATTGAACCCGGATGTAATTGTTCTGGACGATGCCTTTGCCCATGTGAAATTGGAAAGGGATTTGGATATCCTTTTATTTGACCATGACCGTCCCCTGGGAAACAATCGGATGTTGCCGGCGGGAAGGCTGAGAGAAACACCTTTTATGTCAAAAAAGCGTGCCCATGCCATCGTGCTGACCCGTTGCCCCGAAAAAAAAGCGACTGAAAAAAAAAGGTCTGAAGATCAGAAGCGAGGGGGGGGCAGCCAAAAAGAGGGGGTTGGGCACAAAAATATCTCCAGCCAATATGATGGGGTCCCGTTTTTTAAAACTTGTCACATTCCTTATCTGTTGAAATGGCTGTCCTGGAAAAAAAGCCCCGGGTCTGCCCTTCCTTGTCCCGATTTCCTCAAGGGTCGCCCCTGTCTCCTGTTTTCGGGGATTGCCAATAATAAATCCTTTAGGGAGGCAGCAGAAGCGCTTGGGGTAAATGTAGTGGATCACCTTGAATTTAAAGACCATTACCGGTATAAAAGGGCTGATATTTTATGGATACAAAAAAGAGCCGGGGAAATCGGGGCAGACCTGATTGCTACAACGGAAAAAGACTGGGTGAAGCTGGGCCGGGATATCCAATGGGATACAGACCTGGCAGTGATCGGTATCAAGATTAAATTTGAGAATGACAAGGTCTTTGAAGATTTTATAAAATCAAGGTTGGATAGTGGCCTGTTCAAATCTCCTGGTATCATATTAGATTGATAAACTCAAAATATTCAGGATATCTGATAGATGATTAATGGGAAAAAAAGAACTTTACATGGCTTCCAGGTTCCGGAATATATACTCAATTGCTTCTGGTGGAGAAAAAAACATTTCAAAATTGGGGTTTGCAAAGGGCTTTTCACCCATAATCGATTTGATGATAGTTTTCGAAAAAACCACCCTTTCTACAATAAAAAAATTTAGCCCATTGGTTGGTGGGTAAGGATGATGTGCGGTGAAAACTTGTAAAATAACGGCAATTTTAGATGGCAGCCCGGGACATGAAAAACAGACAGAAGGAATAATCAGAGCCCTTGGGAAGTATGTTTTGGTTGAAATTAACTATTTGAAGATAAAAAAATCCTTTCTATCGGATATGATCAGCTGGTTAAAGGCGTTAATGGGTTTGTTTTGGAAGACCGGAAAAACTGAAGATGTTGATTTTGTTTTGGGTACCGGTACCCATACCCATCCCCATGTGATAAGAATTGGTAATGCCAATGGCGCAAAAAAGATTATCTGTATGTCCCCTGCTTCTTTTTTGATAAAGATGTTCGATCTTTGCTTTGTCCCAAGTCATGACAGATTCAACCCTGGTAAAAATATTTTTTTGACCATAGGGCCTCCCAATATTTCAACCGATAAAAATATTCATAAAAATGACACAGGGTTGATTCTTATCGGAGGGGTTGATGAGAAAAGCCATGTGTGGGATTCAGATAAAATCTGTGGATATATTGAGGAAATTATATCCTTCGAGTCTGTAAACCTGAAATGGACGATTTCATCCTCTCCAAGAACACCGGAAGAGATGGAAAATAAAATAAGCCGGTTTGCTGCCGGCAGGGAGAATGTTTCTTTTTTCCCTTTTGCCGATACCCAAAAAGGATGGGTGGAAAAACGATATGATACATCCGGGATCGTATGGGTTACAGCAGACAGTATGTCCATGGTTTATGAGGCATTAACAGCCGGCTGCACAACCTGCATTATCCCCGTGGAATGGAAACAAAAGGGGAATAAGTTTGCTTATAGCGAGCAATATCTATATGAACATAAAATCGCAATTTCCTATAATAACTGGAAACGAAACAGAGACTATATAAAATCTGGCAACGGCTTAAACGAGTCAGATAGATGTGCAAGGGAGATTCTCAGACGATGGCGTCCAGAAAGCTTACAATAGCACAGATTTTGCCTGAAATGGATAGTGGCGGGGTGGAGATGGTAACCCTTGATTTCGGTTCTTTTCTGGCTGAAAAAGGACACAGGTCCATTGTTCTCTCAAAGGGGGGGCGTCTTGTTCCAGAGCTTGTTAAGAATGGAAGTGAGCATATCCCCTGTGCCCATATCGGGGAGAAAAGCCCAAGATGTTTAAGGTATATTCCATGGGTTAGAAAATTTATCCTGAAAGAAAAAGTGGATGTTCTCCATTTAAGATCCCGGCTTCCTGCATGGATTGCCTATCTTGCATGGAAGAGTATTCCCGTGGATAGAAGGCCGCTGTTGATTACAACCTTTCACGGCTTTTATTCAATTAATGCCTATAGTGCGGTGATGACAAAAGGGCAGAAGGTAATCGCAATTTCCAATGCCATCGCAGATCATATTAAAAAAGAATATCACACACCTGAAGATCGTATTCAAATAGTATATGAAGGAATAGATGAGAATCAATT
>CALGRI010000276.1 GCA_937880875.1 uncultured Pseudomonadota bacterium | reverse complement strand
AGAACCTTGAAAGAGCCACAGACAGATTATCACTTGTAGTCCCATTGGCTTTGGTTTTAATTTTCATGTTGGTGTTTTTTGCAGTTAGATCATTTAAGCAAACACTTATGATTTACGTAGCAATACCATTTGCTGCTGTTGGTGGAGTGTTTGCATTGTATTTGAGGGATATGCCTTTTAGCATCTCAGCTGGTGTTGGTTTTATTGTCCTGTTTGGTGTTGCAGTCCTGAATGGTTTGGTTTTAATCAGTGGATTTAATGAGCTCAAAGAAGAAGGAAAACTCCGCATCAATGAAATCATTAAAAGGGGCTCAGTAAGACGTATTCGTCCTATCTTGTTAACTGCTTCGACCGATATTTTAGGATTTTTACCAATGGCTATCTCAACTTCGGCCGGTGCTGAAGTACAGCGTCCTATAGCAACAGTTGTAGTAGGAGGTATGCTTACATCAACCTTACTTACACTGATTGTATTGCCCATACTCTACAAATTTGTTGAATCAGGTAAAACAGGTTTGAAACTACCTAAACTAAAAACGGCTGTTTTAGGTCTCTTTTGTATAGTTGCCTTTGTAGGTATTTCGGGGAAAGGAAACGCCCAGGATTCAACGTTTACATTGTCACAGGCTATCGAAAAAGCAACAGAAAATTACCCATCCATTAAGATAGCCCAATTGGAAGTTGAAAAACAAAAAGCCCTCAAAGTTACAGCTTATGATTTTGGCACAACGTCAGTTTATACAGGCAAAGAAGAAACTGGTAAAGGTTTTCCCGGGATTCAAAACAAAGTAGGAATTGACCAGTCGGATATTGATATTTTTAGTATTCCGGCAAAAATCAAATTGGCAGGTGCACGTATACAACAGGCTGAATTTGGACAAGATCTTGCTGAATCGATATTAGTTTATGAAGTTAGTATAGCCTGGTACAGGTCTGTTTATGCAAAACAACAATGGCAACTGTTCCAGGAACTCGATAGTGTGTATTCAAAGTTTCAAAAAGCTGCAGAACTTCGATATAATACGCAACAGACATCCAGAATTGAATACTTGTCAGCCTCAGCAAAATACAAAGAGGTATTGGTGAACATAAAGAAAACTGAAAGCAACTATTTGGCGGCTTTGCAAATGCTAAATCAATACCTGATAACACAATATAAATTTGATGTTAATCTTCAAGATTTGGGGCAGTATGTTTATAATGCGACTTCTCTGAGTGATTCATTAATTGGAAGTCCCGCCCTTGATTTCTATGCAAGCAATATTGATGTTGCCAGATCAGCCTGGAAAGCAGAGCGAGTTTCATACTTGCCAAAGATCGATTTAGGGTATAAATGGCAGGCTGTTGATGGAGTGTCCGGATTTTATGGATGGCAGGCGGGTATATCAATTCCACTATTGTTTTTCGAACAATCCGGTAAGACAAAGGCATCTAAAATTGACTATTATATAGCAGGGCAGAAATATGAACAACAACGACTGGAGGTAGAAGCCGGTTATAACCAGCAACTTAGCAGATATCTTATTATACAACAGGTTATCGGATATTTCCAAAAAGAAGCATTGCCTTTGGCCGATGAACAAATCTATGCAGCTAATCTTGCATACCGACTTGGTAGCATTGACTATATTCAATTTATCCAGAATGTAGAATCTGCAATAAATACAAAGCAAGAATTTTTAATCCAACAGGCAGAATACTTTGAACTGTCTGCCCAATTAAAATATATAACTGGTAAATAAGCAATAAAACAATATAATTATGAAAACAAAAATAATCATTGCATTTATAACATTAGCAAGTTTGATTTCGTGCAATTCAATAAAAAATGATGGCCCTGAAGAAGGGGAACATGAAGAAAAGCGCCCTGAAGGAGTGGTCATATTAAATAAGAAACAACAAGAAGCCCTTAACTTGAAACTTGGTGTATTTCAAATGCGAAATCTAACAACGGTTGTAAAAACCAATGGACAATTAGAAGTGCCACCAGCAAGCAGTGCAGATATCACGGCCATAATAGGTGGCAATGTAAAGGAGATTAAGGTATTTCACGGAGATAAAGTAAAAAAGGGTCAATTGCTTGCAGTTCTGGAACATCCGGGTTATATAACCTTACAGGAAGATTTTTCTGTAGTAGCTAATAATCTTGAATATCTGGACAAGGAGTATGCTCGTCAAAAAGAATTGTATGAAAACAACGTAGGCTCAGGCAAAGATTATCAAAAGGTAAAATCCGAGTTCAATACTGCAAAAGCAAGGTATGAAGGACTAAAATCCAGATTACAACTATTAAATATCTCCCCCGAAAAAGTTAAAGAAGGCACTATATCAAGTACTGTCGGTATCATTTCTCCCCTTGATGGTTATGTAAATGAAGTTAATATTAATGTGGGTATGTATGTTGGGGAAAAAGATAAGCTAATTGAAGTTACTGATAATAATGCAATTCATGCCGACTTCATGGTGTATGAGAAAGATGTACACCTGTTAAAAAAAGGGCAGATAGTTCATTTTACAGTTTCAAACAGGCCAGATGAAGAGTACACTGCCACAGTGTTTGCAATTGGCAGGGAATTTGAGGCAAATTCACGGGCAGTTCATATCCATGCTAAAATACATGAGGATGTATCCGGTCTTATTCCGGGCATGTATATTTCAGGCCATTTGCATGCCGATGAGAAATATACACGTGCGTTGCCTAATAGTGCGATTGTTGCCGAAGGGACAAAGTCGTTCATTTTTATTTTGGATAATGAAGCTCATGAAGAACACGGACATGAAGAACACGCTGAAACAGGTGATGAACATGTAGAAGAAGAAAACCAAGCTGATCATGAGCATGGAGGTCATGATAACGATGGAGACCACAATAATATGGCTTTCAGGATGATAGAAGTCATACCAGGCCAGAAAGACGAAGGATATACAGAAATCTATCTGCTTGATTCTTTGCCGGGAAATACTCAAATAGTGATGAATGCGGCTTACTATTTATTATCTGAGATGAAAAAAGAAGAAACTGAACATGAACATTAATAAAAAACAAAATAATGAAAAATCTAAAAAAATTATCAATCATTGCATTGGCAGTAATTTCTGTATGTATAATTGATCATTAGACTGAATATTATTTATTCAAAATATTCGACAACTATGTGAATCTCATGAAGATTATTTGTAGTTTTGGTATAGAGAACTTTATATATAATTATATGTAATTTCAGTTCATCTAACTTCAAAACCTGGATTTGATATGAAGGATAAACAGTTTATCACCATTAAAATACCTGGTATGTTAATGGTACTTTGCGTGGTTCTTTTTTTTGGTTGTGAAACAGCACAAACAGAATCAGAGAATCATGAAATGGATAAAGTAAGTCAGGAGCCGGGAGATCGTGAAGTAGTTGAAACAGATGAAGAGTATGC
>CALGRI010000275.1 GCA_937880875.1 uncultured Pseudomonadota bacterium | reverse complement strand
ATGTTGGCGCACTGACCACCAAAGCTGTTAAAAATGATGACGGCACATTTACCATTACCGGCGAAAAAATATTTATTTCAGGTGGTGACCATGACCTGTCAGAAAACATCATCCACCCTGTTCTTGCAAGAATAGAAGGTGCGCCGGAAGGCACAAAAGGAATTTCTCTTTTTCTTGTTCCAAAATATCGTGTCAAAGAAGATGGAACTTTGGGCGAATTCAATGATGTGATCTGTACCGGCATCGAGCATAAACTGGGTATCCATGGGAACAGCACCTGTTCACTCTCCCTTGGGTCCAAAGGTCATTGTATCGGAACACTCCTTGGTGAAGAAAACAAAGGAATGAAAGCCATGTTCCTGATGATGAATGAAGCGAGATGTCTTGTGGGATTTCAGGGATTTGCCTGTGCGACAGCGGCTTATATGTATGCCCTTGATTATGCAAGAAACAGAATACAGGGCAAAGATCTTCTCCAATTCATGAATCCGGATGCCAAATCTGTATCCATCATGAGACACCCGGATGTCAGACGGCAGTTGATGATGATGAAGGTAAATGTTGAGGGCATGAGATCACTTCTTTATTTTGTTATGTACTGCGCTGATATGGCCAGTCACGCACCAACCCAGGAAGAAAAAGACAAATACCAGGGATTTGTTGAAGTGTTGACCCCGATAGCCAAAGGGTATGTAACCGACCGATCTTTTGAGGTCTGCAGCCAGGGAATGCAGGTATATGGCGGATATGGCTTTATTGAAGAATATCCCATGGCACAGCTCTTAAGAGATTGCAGGATTACAATGATTTATGAAGGGACAAACGGTATCCAGGCCATGGATCTTCTTGGAAGAAAACTGGGCTTGAACAAAGGTAAACCCATCATGGATCTGTTTGGTGAAATGCAAAAATCAGTTTCGCTTGGCAAAACTTTACCAGGGCTCGAAAAACTGGCTGTCAAAGTCGAAGAAGCCATGAACAAACTTGCAGAAGTCGCCATTCACATGGGCCAGACGGCCATGTCTGCAAAAGTATTGAATGCATTTGCCAATGCCCATCCTTTCCAGGATGCAACAGGGGATGTCACCATGGCATGGATGCTGCTCTGGAGAGCCACCATTGCAGCCCAAAAACTTGAAAAAGCAAAAAAGAAAGACAAATCTTTCTATGAAGGAATAATAAAATCATTGCAGTTTTATGTAGAAACACAACTTCCCATAACACTTGGCAGATTTAATGCATTAATGAACACCAGCAGTGTTGCTTTAGATATTGACGACTCAATGTTTCCAAGTTAAATAGATATAAAATTAAGTTATCATATTATAAAAGCGGGTTGCTATGGTTTTCAAGCAATCCGCTTTATTTTTCATTTACTGCCTCAATCTCAAAGCATGATATTTAAAAATTAAAATGCCAGGGTTTTAATTTTCCATAATTCTTTACTTTTTCTTTCAGCAAACCCCTTAATATCCATGTTCTTGTCGGAAAGACCATGGGTAATAACAAATTTTCTTACATAGTACCTGTCGTTAAATTTATAGGTTTTCTCTGGGATTATCGTTATCTGAATATCCAGTTCAGGTATCCTGCCTATATACGGAACACCGCTTTTATAATTTTCAAGCACAGTATTAAGAGCATTCTGGTATGCAGGATTTATAATATTGTCTGTCAAGGCAATGTTTGAGGCTGATCTACCATAAATAATATTACCCATTAAAATTCCTATTCCAAGTAAAAACACAATAGATGCGGCCTGGAGCATAAATTTAAAACTGAATTTTCTATTATTGTCAGGCAAAATAATTTCATTTGCATCAGTTTCATCTCTAAAAAAAGATTTTGAGTAGGCATTTGCTTTGGCAGTATTGATTATAAAGGCTTTTGCATCATCATTATTATCAATCATTTTTTCAACTTTATTCATTTCAGAGTTTGGCAGTTCACCATCTAAAAACATAGAAACTTTGGTTAATTTATTATCTATATTCATATTAATCCCCTATTTTTGTTTTCCCCTATTGTCTCCTGCTTGAAAAATATTGATTAAACTTGTGGCGTGAGTGGGAAATTCGGCTTGCCACAGTACCAACTGGAATTCCAAGTATTGCAGCGGCTTCACTATAAGAATACCCTTCGATGCAGACAAGGTGAAATGAAGCTCTCTGTTTTTCAGCTAAAAGACTTACCGGTTTTTTGTAATCAATGCATGTGTTCAAGGACAATATATCGTTTCCTTTATTATCATTTATTAGATGACTATCCTGAACCATTTTTTTATAATTGGTTATTGTCTTGTTTTTTCTGTTAATATCTATCCAGGTTGTATAGACAATCCTGAAAACCCAACTTTTAAGGTTTGAATTATTTTTAAACTGATCAAATTTTGAAAGCGAGGTTGCAAAAGACTGTTGTGCAAGATCATCACCATTATCCCTATCGCGGGTTAAGCTGAATGCGAATCTTTTTACATCGGGTATTAGAGATTCTATCTGTTTTTTGAAAAGTCTGTAATTCATAACTTATATTATTGTTTATGGAGGCCAGGCAGCGGGATTAATGTTTTAATCATTCCACGAGTTTTCAATAAGATTTGTCTCTTCTGTATCGGTTATCTCAAAAGCATCAAGATTTTTAAAAAAATCTTTAAATATATCAATATTCTCCTGACGGGTCCTGCTCTGCGTCATGTCAGGGTTGCCAACATTATTCCCATGCCCTTTACCGCCCATGCCATGGCCATCGTCACTTCCTATCCCGACTCCGCCATCTGAGCCCATACCACCTCCGGCCCCACCACCGCCGCCTCCACCGCCGCCGCCTCCACCGCCCTTTCCAAATGATACTGCGGGGATTGAGGTTAACAGTATAACCATGGCTATGATGATAATTTTTTTGTTCATGTTAATCTCCTTTTTGGTTATTTTATTTTGTTTGATTAACCCTTAGTTTTTGTCAAGTGTATGACATTTTTACATGGAGGGTTTTCCTTTTTTGGTTTTATTCTTTTTCTGATCAAATCGAATTTTAATTCAACGCCAGTTCCAAAACATCTTATATTACAATAACGATTGAAGAAGGGTAATTTATCAAATAAAAAATTAAAACAGATCAATATTTACAATATATAAGTGATCTTTAGAACCACTTCTCCAAGCATAAAAAGGATTGACCTTACAGACGACCGGCCTTCCCATTTATTTTCTTTCCATGGCAATGGCAAGAAAATTTTAACATCAAACACATCTGAATTGTTTACCATGTCTTTATTTTTAGGTATAAGACTATAAAAACATAATTCAAACTTTTAAAAACCAAATGCACAAATATGAAAAGCCATAAAGAACTAAAGGTAATGGAAGTAACAATAGAAAGGCTTGAAAAAGAGTTGAAAAAAGTTAAAAACAAAGAATACCAAATAATATGAATAAAAGGAGAATACCAAATGGATTTTACAGGGAAAAAAGCGCTTGTAACGGGTTCAG
>CALGRI010000274.1 GCA_937880875.1 uncultured Pseudomonadota bacterium | reverse complement strand
GAGACTGAAGCCGCCGCTTTGCAGTTTGCCTGACTTGATAGGTCGCTTCATCTTATACTCCTTTATTCAATTTGCCATTTAGCTCGACCAATATATACACGATTAATGTATGCACGAAACATGTGTACATGATCTATGCCTGCTCGGTCTATACTTTGATGGATTTTCCCTCTGGGTCATAGGGTGCTTTTAAATGAATGGTGATGGGATATTTTTTATCTTCCACCTCAATTTCATAGTCACCGTCCATGATCCATTCATCACTGATCCCATCATCTTTGGAAAGATAAACCATGCCAATGGAATGCCCTGTTACATGGGCATAGGAACCATGGGTGTTTTCACCTACGATCTTGCCATTACAATAAATGGGCTCATCATGATAGATTAAAGGTTCAGGATCATCTATGGTAAAGATCACCAGTTTTTGCTTTATGCCTTCTTGTTTTTGTTTGACAAGGGCGGTTTTGCCGATAAAATCCTTTTTGTTTAGTTTAACGGCAAATCCAAGACCTGCCTCATAGGGGGTAGTATCCGGGGTAATGTCGCTGCTCCAGTGTCTGTAACCTTTTTCTAAGCGCAGGGAATCCAGGGCATGGAGACCGCAGAGACCGACATTAAATTCTTCCCCTGCTTCCATAAGTTTATCAAAAATATCCTGGGCAAAGGGTGTGGGAATATAAAGCTCCCAGCCAAGCTCTCCGACAAAACTCATTCGGATGGCAAAGGCAGTTGCATATCCGGCATGGATCTCTTTGGCAGTAGCAAAGGGGAAAGCTTCATTAGACAGATCCGCGCAAGTGATCTTGTTTAACAGATCTCTGGATTTGGGACCCATTACACCCAGCATGACATAGGACCAGGTGACATCGGTGAGAACAGCGTGGGCATCTTCCGGTATATGGCGCAAGATCCAGTCAAAATCCCGGGTGGTGGTGGCGCCGGCCGTTACAATGAAGAATTTGTTTTCCTCCATTTTTGTAACCGTCAGGTCAGCTTCAATGCCGCCGCGTTCATTGAGCATCTGTGTGTAGACGACTTTACCCACGGGAACGGCCACATCATTAGCGCAAATCATCTGGAGAACCTTTTGAGCATCCTTGCCCTGCATGAGGAATTTGCCCATGGAGGTCAGATCGTAAATTCCCACATTTTCTCTGATGTTCATGTGCTCTTTGGCAGAGAATTCAAACCAGTTCTGACGTTGCCAGCTATATTCATATTTGGGTTCCACGCCTTTTGGGGCAAACCAGTTGGCTCGTTCCCAGCCTGAAACCACACCAAAACAGGCACCCATCTCTTTTAACCGGTCGTGAATAGGGGTTTTTAACACATCTCTGGATGAAGTGGGTTGCTTAAAGGGCCAGTGATCCGTATAGAGGTTGCCGACAGATTCTACATTAACACGCTCTTCAATGTATTTGAGGTTGTTCTGCCATTTATTGTACCGTCTTATATCCACGGGCCACAGATCCTTTTCAGGATAGCCCTGGACAATCCATGTGGCAAGGGCCATGCCCGCGCCGCCAGCACTGGTGATGCCAACGGAGTTCATGCCACAGGCCACAAAAAAGTTTTTCACTCCTGGTGCTTCTCCCAGAAGATAAGCCGTATCCGGGGTAAAGCTTTCCGGGACCGTGGTGAGATTGGTTACACCTGCTTCAGCAAAGGCAGGGACCCTTATAATTGCATTTTGAATGAACAGATCCATCTGGTCCCAGTCTTCATCCAGCTGGGTATATTCAAAATTTTCTGGAATGCCTTTAACTCCCCAGGTCTTTGCCATGGGCTCAAATCCACCCATGAGAAGGCCTTCCATCTCTTCCTTGATATAGATATAGCCATCCATATCCCTTAAATAGGGCATTCCCTTGTAGACACCTTCAATGGGTTCCGTGGTCATGTGCATATGTTCTGCCGCAACCAATGGGATGCTTACCCCCACCATTTTGCCCACGTCTCTTGCCCACATGCCGGCACAATTGACCACATACTCACACTGGATATTTCCTTTATCAGTTTTTACACCGGTCACAGCACCCTGGTTCATCTCAATGTCAAGAACCTTGATGTTTTCCAGGATTGTTGCGCCACCCATTCGCGCTCCCTTGGCCAGTGCCTGGGTGGTGTCTTCGGGATTGGTCACACCGTCATCGGGCTGATACCAGACACCCGTCAAATCATCCGTATTCATAACCGGCATAAACCGTTTGGCCTCTTCAAAGCTGATTTCTTCCATTTTGATACCAAATGCCCGGGCCATACCCAGGGATCTCAGGTATTCACTTCTTCTGGCCTGGGTCCTTGACACCCGCAGGGATCCATTCCGCTTATAACCAGTGGGCTGTCCTGTTTTTGCTTCCAGCCCGGCATAGAGTTCAGCCCCATATTTAGCAAGTTTGGTCAAAGGACTTGTGGGCCAAAGCTGTCCCAGCAGACCTGCTGCTGCCCAAGACGTGCCTGAAGAAATTCTTTTTCGCTCCAGCACTACTACATCTTTCCATCCCAGTTCCACCAGATGGTAGGCTGTGCTGCAACCGACAATACCACCACCGATAATGACCACCTGGGCATGGGTGGGTAATTGACTGCTCATGTTTTTATCTCCTTATAGTAAAGTTTTTTTACATTTTAAATTGTAAACACACTATTTTCTTGTGCAGATGTGAAATAGCAAATAGTGTACCAGATGAATATAAAAATTATAATAGATTGATTTGATAGGGTTTATTGAGTTATGCTCATTGATATTAAATAAAATTTGATTCACATATGATGATGTCCGCAAAGGATAATATGCTGAAATAAAAGAATATATTTCTTATGGTTTGGATTTTTCAAAGTTGGTTTGATAAAATTAATTATGATATCAATAAGTTATGCTTAAAGAGGTTGAATTGAAAAGCAATAGTGAATCAAGATGCAATTGTGACGGCCCGGGTTTAGTTTTTTGGAAAAGGAAAAAAGCAGGTTACAATTGTATAACCATCACATGCTGGCCCTGCTATTTTTTTGCAGTCTTGGATTGAACCGGGACAGGCATCCTTGTTTTCGGGAATACGGCTGCATCGTTTTGAAGTCATGGAAATTTTAAAATTAAATCTTTCTGAAAATATTTTCATCCGCAGAAGATCAGCGCCTTTTCCCCCTGCATTAAAAGCAAAGGGCTGTTTTGAAGAGTAATTCATTGTCTCCTGGGTGGAGAAAAAACCTTCAAAAATTCTTTTTTGGGCTTCCCGGGTAAGTCCGATCCCATGATCTTTTACCGCAAATTCCACCCCATTCTTTTTTTGATGAACAAGGATTTCTATTTCCCCCCCATCTGGTGTGTTTTCAACGGCATTTCGTATAAGGCCATCCACTGTTTTTTTTAAGGGTTCACAAGGCATTTGAATCAAGGAAGAAGATTCAAGACTTGTGATAAGGGATATATCTCTATGGGCCATATCCGGCTGAATGGCTTTAATCCTTTTTTTGACAAATAGATTTAGAAAAATATCTTTGACAACAAGATCACGAGGGCTGAAAATGTCTTCAATCCTTTGTCTTACTTTGGTAAGAATTCCTCTTTCCCCGATCTCCTCGGCAATAAGGGCTTCTAATTCATCCTGGCATTGTTCCAGGATAAGGGAAAATATTTTATAATGAAAGACCTCTTTTTTTTCAACAATATCATAAACTTCCCCTTCAATCCCGATAATACGATCCAAATTCCTGCTGATCCTTTCAATGGTGGGGCGCCAGGTTCCTTCCGGGACATCGGCCAGCCTTTTTGAAAGGATTTTAAAAGAGCTTAAAAGAATAGCCACAGGCGTTTTGAGTTCATGGGACAAATGATTGATCATTTTATCTTTTGCATTATTCAGACTTTTTAATTCTTCATAGGCTTTTCTCAATTCCCTTGAAACTCGGGCATTTTCAATTGAAAGTGCAACAGTAGCTGAAATGGTATTCAAGGTTTCAAGATCAGTATCATCAAAATCCCCGGTCTTTTTATTATCAGCGGCAAGTATGCCAATAATTCGATCTTTATTTCTTAAAGGGACCAGAATTACATTTTTAACCTTATATCCAATTGTCCGGTCCCTTGATTTATACTGGTACTGGTCATGGGAAAGGTCGTTGACTATCATGGAATTACCGGTTTTCACCACCTGACCGGACAAAAGTTCAGCAACTGGAAACCGGGCTTTCTCAATACGTTCCCGTGTGGTTGGATCATCGTGGGTAGCACTTAAAAAATAAAATTCTTTTTGAGTCTCATCCAGCAAAATTGTATTGGCGCTCTCGGTTTCAAGGAGTTCCTTGATTTCAGTGTTTATATAGAAAAGAAGTTTTCTTAAGTCTGGATACTGGGGAAGAACTTGACTGATCCGGGTCATGACGTCACGATTGCGTTTAATTCTTTTTTCCATGGTCACATCTCTGAGGACAATTATCATGCCTTCAATGTTGTTATTCTTGTCCATGTCCACACCGGTTCGAAGCATCACATCCAAAATTTTACCATCTTTTGTGAGCCGTTTGGTGCTCAATTCCAGGACATTTTTATTGGCTGGCAGGGCTTTTATTTTGTTGGTAAGTTCGGATTTAAGGGAATCAGGGACATATTGCTTTCCTTTTTTACCTTTCAATTCTCTTAAAGTCCAGCCAAAGGTGTTGGTAAATGCAGGGTTTAGATAGCTGATCAGCCCATTTGCATCCCTGACAATGACGGGATAGGGCAGAAATCTTAAGAATCTTTTATAGTTTCTGCTTGCCGCCTTTGTAGCCTGATAGGTTTCTTTGGCTTCCAGGGATTCTTTTTCCAGGATTTTTATCTTAAGTTTTAATTTTTCATATATGGGATTTTGAACCATGGCATTACCTTAATAAAAATATACAAAAATAAAAATATTTGTAAAGATAGCTTTGATTACCAATTGCAGCCCATACTGTAAAGAAAATTTTGTTTGATTTTTATGTGATTTCAAGGTAAAGCCATTGTCTGGGCATAAAAATTTTCAGGTTTTCGTTCAAACATTAAATAGGAGAGAAAGGGTGAATAGCGAATCAAACGGACAACACATTATTTTTATAATCATTTTAATATCCATTTTTTCCTTGAGCTATTATGCAATCCCTTTGCCTGAATCCGTGGATACCATTCACAAAATATCAAAAAAGGCCCAGACAAAAGTTCTTTCTGACAAAGAAGATACAACAACGTCAAAAAATGAAATATCAATTGTGAAAAAATCTGCAAAAAGCGAACCAGATACTATAAAAGACCAGGCCCAGAAAGTTTTAGTTCAGCCTATGATCACCAAAGTTGAAGAACTGAAAGTTGAAGAACTGAAAGTTGAAGAACTGAAAGTTGAAG
>CALGRI010000273.1 GCA_937880875.1 uncultured Pseudomonadota bacterium | reverse complement strand
CAAAATGCTGAAACCCTTTGTATTTGTGGCGGGAGTGACGAGACTCGAACTCGCGACCTCTTGCGTGACAGGCAAGCGTTCTAACCAACTGAACTACACCCCCAATAATCTTACTTTTCCGGCTTATTTTCTGGTGGGCGATGCAGGGCTTGAACCTGCGACTTCAACCTTGTAAGGGTTGCACTCTCCCAACTGAGTTAATCGCCCGAAAAACAAGAGAATTTATATCAATAAAAAAAAATTATGTCAAGCAAAAACAACTATAAAAATATCCGCAGCATCATTATTATTTATGAGCAAAATTATTTACACAGGCCATGCTTGCAAGCTTATATTAAAACATGCTATAAATATTTTATGATTAAGTAGCAATTCGATTTTTCACCTTAAAAGATTTGAATCTTAAGCTTTTTAAATTATCGATGCCGATCAATCACTTATTCTTAATTTTATTCGTTATAAATTTCAACCAAGGAGTCTGACAATGGAAGCTGTGCAAGGATATCTTGAAATCATGGATAAAGGGTTTGGCTTTTTAAGAACAATAGAAGAAAACTTCCAGCCCAAACCTGAAAACACGTATGTCCCAAATAGTCTGATACGAAAATTAAATTTAAAAGAAGGCAGTTTTATTGAAGGCTTTGGGGAACAAAAAGGCCCAAGTAATCCAAATCTTGCCTTGATCCGGGTGGAAACGATAAACAAGCTCCCGCTTGATGAATTTAGCAACACACCTCTATTGCAGGATCAGACCAGCATTAACCCTTTTGAACGCTATCATCTTACTCAAAATGAAGATGATATCACAGGAAAAGCGCTGGATATGATCGTCCCCATCGGCATGGGCCAGAGAGGACTGATTATCTCGCCACCCAAATCAGGGAAAACAACCATATTAAGGCATATGGCAAACTCCGTGGTGATGAATCATCCGGATGCAAAAGTTTTTGTTCTCCTGGTTGATGAAAGGCCTGAAGAAGTGACTGATTTTCAAAGGGGCTTAAAAGATGCTCATGTCCTATACTCTTCAGCAGACCAGCAGATTGGACAGCACATGAGAATGACCCGACTTGCCATGCATACGGCTATCCGGTGTGCGGAAATTGGCCAGGATGCCGTTGTATTCATTGATTCTTTAACCCGAATGACAAGAGCCTTTAACGCACATACAGACAGCCATGGCAAAACCTTGACCGGAGGTCTTGGTGCCAATGCCATGGAGTTTCCCAGAAAAATTTTCGGTGCTGCAAGAAAGCTTGAAAATGGCGGTTCCTTAACAATTATTGCCACCATCCTTGTGGATACGGGCAGTCGCATGGATGACATTATCTATCAGGAATTCAAGGGGACAGGAAACATGGATCTGTTTCTTTCCCAGGACTGCGCAGAAAACCGGATCTGGCCGGCAATTAATATCAACAAATCCGGCACACGAAAAGAAGATCTGCTAATGGATAAAAATGAAATAAAAAAAATGGTTAAAATTCGAAGGGCCCTCGCCACAAAGGACGAAAAAGATGCCATGGCAGAATTTATATCATATCTTGAATAGTGTCTGCCAGAAAACCGCTGGATTGTTGGTCAGACACTAGTTAAATTCATATCACAACAAGGCATTTTCAAGCACCTGGGACATATCCTCAGCATAAACAATTTCCATTTGCTTTTGAATGGCTTTGGGAATTTCTTTGATATCTTTCCTGTTATCAGCTGAAACAATTACTCGTTTAATCCCATTGGCATGGGCTGCCAAAAGTTTTTCCTTTAATCCGCCCACAGGTAGCACCCTTCCTCGCAGTGTAATTTCGCCCGTCATAGCAATATTTCTTGAGACCGGTTTCCCAGTGAGAATGGAAACAACTGCTGTACACATGGATATGCCTGCTGAAGGTCCATCTTTTGGGATTGCGCCTTCAGGCACATGAATGTGGATATCAAGTTTTTTATAAAAATCTTCTTTTATATTTAATTCTTTACTGCGGGATCTGACATAACTGACGGCTGCCTGGGCAGACTCTTTCATGACATCTCCAAGCTTCCCCGTTACAAGCACATTTCCCTTGCCCGGCATGGTTACAACCTCTATGGTGAGCAGTTCACCCCCTGCCTGGGTCCATGCAAGACCTGTGACAATTCCCGTCCTATCTTCTTTTTCCAGAACACTGTCTCTAAAGCGGGGTTGGCCAAGGTATTTTAAAACCATGGTTGTTGAAATTTTATGCAGTTTCCTAATATTGGTTTGAACGATCTCTTTAGCAATTTTTCTTAATACAGAAGAGATCTCCCGTTCCAGATTTCTTACCCCGGCCTCTTTAGTATATTGTTTTATAATGGAATGGATGGCATTTTTTGAGAAAATTGCATCTGTCTTTGAAAGACCATTTTCTTCCAATTGTTTTGGTATCAAATACCCTTTGGCAATCTTGAGTTTTTCATACTCTGTATAACCCGGTATCTGAATGATTTCCATCCTGTCTCTTAAGGGGGCTGGGATATCATACAAGGTATTGGCCGTAGTGATAAAAAGAACCTGGGACAGATCATAATCCACTTCAAGATAATGATCATTAAAATTTTTATTCTGCTCCGGGTCCAATGCTTCAAGCAATGCAGATGATGGATCACCCCTGAAATCAGCCGTCATCTTATCAATTTCATCCAGGCAGAACACAGGATTATTATATCCTGTTTTTTTCAAGGTTTGAATGATCTTTCCCGGCATTGCCCCCACATAGGTTCGCCTATGACCCCTGATTTCCGCTTCGTCCCTTATGCCGCCAAGAGAAATTCTGGCAAAGGATCTTCCTGTAGCAGAAGCCACCGATCTTGCCAGGGATGTTTTCCCCACACCAGGGGGTCCCACAAGACAAAGAATCGGCCCTTTAATTTTTTTAACAAGTATTTGTACGGCCAGATACTCAAGAATTCTTTCTTTGGGCTTCTCAAGCCCATAATGATCCTGATCTAATATTTGCTCAGCCTTTTTAAGATCATTTTTTGACCGGTTCTTTCTAAACCATGGCAGAGAAATCAGCCAGTCAATATAGTTCCTGACCACAGTGGCCTCCGATGACATGGGAGACATCATCTTTAGCTTTTCAAGTTCTCTTCTTACAACGGAAGCCCCTTCTTTGGACATTCTTTTTTTCTTTATCCGATTTTCAAGGTCCTTAAATTCTCCTGAATCCCCTTCTTCTCCCATTTCTTTTTTAATGGCACGCATCTGTTCATTCAAATAGTGCTTTTTCTGCAGGCCCTCCATTTGCTCCTTTACCCTGCCCTTTATCTTCTGGGACATGGTAAAGACTTCTGTTTCCTTTTGAATCAGCTTTAACAATAAAAAAAATCTGCTCTCTATATTTCCGCATTCAAGCAATTTTTGCTTGTCAGCCATTTTAAATGGCATATGGGCGGCAATGGTATCTGCATATCGGGACTCATGGGCGGCAATAGCATCAAGGGTTTTAAAAAAGGTCTGGGCCACGGCGCCGGAAAGTTTGGCATAATGTTCAAATGCTTCGGTGACGGTTCTGATGACAGCTTCCCTTGCTTTTGCGGGCAGAGGCTCTTCAACCACCTCGATATACTCGACACTGAGAAAACCATCCTCATCAATCAATTTGACAATTTTACCTCTTTCACACCCCTCAACCAATGCCTTAACGCTTCCATCGGGCAGTCTAAGAAGCTGAGTGATCCTGGCCTCTGTACCCACCTGAAAAACATCGTTAATATTTGGTTTTAAAACGTCCGGATCTTTTTGAGTGGTCAAAAAAATTTTCTTGTCTGCCGCCATGGCTTCGGACAGGGCCTTGATAGATTTATCCCTTCCGACAAAAACAGGAGTAATAATAGATGGGAACAGCACCATATCCCTTAAAGGCACCAAAGGCAGTTGTTTTTTTAAACTTTCCGTACCATCAGGATGTAAGAACTTAGGCAATTTAATCATTAAATTTTAGAACTCTCTTTATTTTACGCCTGCTTTTTAGGTTGTTCATAAAGCAGTATCGGGGCTTCATTTTTTAATACAACTTCTTCACCGACAACGCACTCTCTAACGTTCTCTAGAGAAGGAATTTCATACATGATATCCAGCATGGTTTCTTCCATAATGGCACGAAGTCCCCTTGCACCTGACTTTCTTTTTACAGCTTCTTTGGCCATGGCCTCCAGGGCTTCATCTGAAAACTGAAGAGCCACACCTTCAATCTTGAATAATTCCTGGTATTGTTTAACAAGAGCGTTCTTTGGCTCAGTCAAAATTTTAACCAATGATTTCTCATTGAGCTCACCAATAGATGTAATAATGGGCAAGCGGCCTAAAAACTCCGGTATAAGGCCAAATTTAATCAGGTCTTCCGGCTTGAGCTGTTCAAGAAGCTCCCCAATGTTTTTATCTTTATTACCAACGATCTTAGCTCCAAATCCCATGGTTTTCTTGGTAATTCTTCTTTCAATAACCTTTTCAAGCCCTGTAAAAGTGCCCCCACAAATAAAAAGGATATTGGATGTATCAACTTTTACATAATCCTGCTGGGGATGTTTTCTCCCCCCTTTTGGCGGGATGCTGGCAATGGTTCCCTCTATAATTTTTAAAAGAGCCTGTTGCACACCTTCCCCTGAAACATCACGGGTAATGGATGGATTGTCCCCACGCTGAGATATTTTATCGATCTCATCAATATAAATAATGCCCTTCTGGGCTTTCTCAACATCATAGTCGGCATTCTGCACAAGGGAAAGTATTATATTTTCAACATCTTCCCCAACATAACCAGCTTCGGTTAAAGCCGTTGCATCTGCAATGGCAAAGGGAACATCTAAAAATCTGGCAAGGGTCTGTGCAAGAAGCGTCTTTCCACATCCAGTAGGACCAAGGATAAGGATATTACTCTTTTGAATTTCCACATCATCATTTGTCTTTTCTATGGTTGAACTCAGACGTTTGTAATGATTGTAAACCGCCACAGCAAGAACTTTTTTGGCCCGATCCTGCTCAATGACATACGTATCAAGCAATTCTTTGATCTGCTTGGGTGTTAAAAAATCCTTTAGCCCATCTGTATCAACTTGTTTTTCTTTTTCTTCATCCTCAATAATCTCACCGCACAAATTGATACATTCATTACAAATATATACACTTGGTCCTGCAATCAGCTTTTTAACCTCTTTTTGATTTTTACCACAAAAAGAACAGAAAAACTGATCATTGTCTTCTTTTTTACGAGCCATAATTTGTACTACTCCTTTGAAGAGTCGTCTGTCTCTTCTTCCAACTCACTTCTATCCGTAACAACCCTGTCTACAATACCATATTCCCTGGCTTGAATTGCTGACATGAAAAAATCTCTGTCCGTATCTTCTGATATTTTTGCAATATCCTGACCCGTGTGAAAGGATAAAATTTCATTTAAATTATCTTTCATCCTTAAAATCTCATTGGCCTGTATTTGAATGTCAGTAGCTTGACCCTGAGCACCCCCAAGTGGCTGATGAATCATTATTCTGGAATTGGGCAAAGAAAATCTTTTTCCTTTTGCACCGGCCGTCAAAAGAAGTGCTCCCATACTGGCAGCCTGTCCGATACATACTGTTGATACATCTGGCTTTATGTATTGCATGGTATCATAGATAGCCATTCCCGCTGTTACCACACCACCTGGTGAATTGATATAAAAACTGATATCCTTTTCAGGGTCTTCTGATTCCAGGAACAAAAGCTGGGCAACAATAACATTGGCAACCTCATTATCAATAGCTGAGCCAATAAAAATAATTCTATCTTTTAAAAGGCGTGAATAAATATCATATGCACGCTCCCCTCTGTTGCTTTGTTCAACAACCATTGGAATTAGAGGCACGATTCAACTCCTTTATCATTATTTTGTTTTCATTTTCATACTTCTGATTGCACATTAACTGATTACTCTTTTTCTTCTTTTAATGCATCTTCTTCTTTTAATGCATCTTCTTCTTTTAATGCATCTTCTTCTTTAGCAGCATCTGGTTCTTTAGCAGCATCTGGTTCAACTTGTGTGATGCTGGCTTTCTCTATCATAAGGTCAACAGCTTTTTTTTCAAGTTGTGTATGTTTATAATATTCAAGTTGTTTGGGATCCGCGTTGAAATATTTTTTTACTGCATCAACAGGTGCATTCATTCCCAGAGCCATTTCCTCAAAACTTTTTTCCAGTTCTTCATCATTAAGTTCAAGTTTTCCCTGGGAAATAATTTTATCCAGAATCAAATGTCTTCTGGCTTGTTTTTCCGCCACGTCACGATACTGGGTTCTGAGTATATCCTTACTGAGTCCTGCTTCTTCAAGGGAGGTATTATTTGCGGCATAGGCTTGCTCTGCTTCCATTGTAATACCATTGAGTTCTCCTTCAATCATTGCCTCAGGCACTTCAAACTCATATTTTTTCAAAAGATTTTGGAAAATCTGTTCGGAAAGTTCATGTTTTATCCTTTGTGCATATCCTTTTTCCAGATTTTCACGAATGGCTGTTCTGACATCCTCCAGGGTTTCAAATTTTCCCAGACCTTTTGCAAGGTCATCATTAACTTCAGGCAGAATTTCTTCCTGAATTTCTTTTAACTTTACCTTATAGAGAATGGTTTTGCCTTTCAGATTTTCATCATAATAATCTTCTGAATATGGCACTTCGATTTCAAGATCCTGCACCGGGATTGCACCTGTCAATTTTTCTGAAAATTCTTTGGGCATAACTTTCTGTCCTATTCCCATGACATAATTTTCAATTTTGGGTGTCTTATCACAGGGTTCTTCATTTAAAAAACCCTCATAATCTATCAGAACAAAATCACTCTCTTTTACAGGACGCTCTTCTTGTACCTTCTCTTTTTTTGACATTGTTTTCTGAATCATGTAAATCTGGCTCTCTATCTCACCATCTGATACTTCATACTTTGTTTCTTTCAGGGCAATTCCTTCAAATTCAACATCTTCAATTTCTGGTTTTATTTCCACTGTAATCTCAAAATTATAGGCATTGTCAGGATCCAGCAGTGGTGGATCCATTTGTGGACCTCCAACAATATTCAAATCATGTTCTTTAATGGCTTCAATAAATGCTTCCTGTATTAAACGGGGGGCAACATCGGCGTGAACATCTTTTGAAAATCTATTTTCCAATACCTTACGAGGAATTTTACCCTTTCTAAATCCCTTTACATCAGCCTTCTTTTTCAACTCATTGTATGCCTTGTTCAGCTCTTTGGTAACATCTTCCTTAGGGATTTCAAAAGCCAATATTTTTTTCACACTGCTCTTATCTTCAATTTTTACCTGCATTTTTCCGTCCTGTATTCATTTTATTAAAATTGAATTATTTATAAACACTACTTCAAATAATTAAAAAAATGTAATATATAAAAATAATATTACATTAAAAGTACTTTTAGACAAACTCTGCTAACGTAACGCTTATATAT
>CALGRI010000272.1 GCA_937880875.1 uncultured Pseudomonadota bacterium | reverse complement strand
AAATGGCATTTATCAAGGCAATGAAAGCCATGATCAAGTCTGGAGGACAGTTTGCCGTTTCCGGGATCAGTATGGTATCCCCTGACCGTCTCTTTATTGCAACCCATAAACGGCCCGTGTATATTGTTAAACGCCAGGATACTTCGGACTTCATGGTGGTGTCGGATATCAATGCTGCCCTGGGGCTTTTCCCCCAGACCCTGATCCAGTCCGTCAGCATAAAACTGCGAAAACTGATGAAAACCTATTCAAAAAAATCTGTGATTGTTGAGCCTGATTTTTTTGATGACGATTCTGACACACGGGAAGCCTGGTTCAGACGGGAGAAAATGTCCCTTCTTGCACCTTTTCAGGTGAATATCTATGCCCTTGACCAGGAACAGATATTTGCAAAAATCCAAACCAGCGCCGGGACCGACAATGTGTTACGGGAACTTATGATCAGAGATTTTTCAGGAAAAATCAGAACCGATATAAAACCCGAGCAGACCTATCTGACCCCCATTACTTTTCAAAAGGATTTCGGCAGAACCTTTTATGAGGAACATTTATTGGAAATACCCGGCCTGATCACGGATATACTGAGCCGGTATACCTGCCCAAACCTTCATATACCCAAGTTTGACATCAAGAAGCGCCTGCTGGAAAGGCGATTTGGAGCCGGGCTTGGTTCTTTGAACCGGATTATTCTTATCAGTACGGGTTTCAGCTACCTTCTGGCAGAGATCGTTGAAAAAACCATGGAACAGTTTTTTATCGGGATCAATATTATTGTAGATAGTCCCCTGGACATTGATAATGTTGAAAATTCCATTAATCCAGACAGGGATCTTGTGGTCATGATCTCCTGGTCCGGCACCACCTCGGATATGATTGATTTTGCATCCCTGCTTCTTAAAAAAAATATCCTCATGGTGGGGATTACGGAAAAACCGTTTTCCGACCTGGCCCTTATTGTTAGAAAAAGTGCCGGTGTCATTCCAATTCTCAGTGGGGAAGAAGTAACTGTGGCACCACTTAAAAGTGCCATATGCATGCTGCTTACTCTGGATCTTTTCTGCCTTTTTATCTGTGGGTTAACTTCAGGAACAACAGAAGAAGTCGCCGGTCTTGTGTCAGAAATGGAACAGCTCTCTGAAGAGATAGACACCTTGTTAACCGATGAAAAAGTTGTTGCCTTCTGCCAGGAGGTGACAAAACAGACCCAAAATTCCAACCTTCACTATATCATAGATGCCCTCCATGATGTCGGATCTTCAAAAATGGGAAAATTAAACCTTGAACTGAACGCCTGGACATCCATGGGAAATGCCATTGACTATTCCGAACTGGATGAATTTATTCAGACACCCCTGGCTGACAATGACCTGATCCTTGTGAATGCCACCAATACCCGGCGGTTGGACAAGGGGCTGCACTTCATGGCTGCGCTTCATAAAGCCGGAAAACACTTTTTTGCAGTAAGCTACAAAAACAGGGAGAGAATCCAGATCCAAAAATACGCAGAAAAAACAGTATTTCTGCCCAAATTATCTGATTATTTCCAGCCTTTTATTGATCTTCCCTTTATGTTTCTGTTCGGATTTTATTTTGGGCTGGCCCGGGGCAGGCTTTCCGGCCAGATGCCGAGGAATATGACCAAATCTGTTACTGCCGGCAGGGCAAAGGACAGCAATGACCATTTAGTCTCAGATATTCTGGATGACATGGATCTCAAAAATAAGACTTCCAAAGATTTGCCGGACAGCCTGCTGTCACGTGCAGACACGCCTTGCTGGATCAGCCTGGCCCGTAATGACCTGGAACAGCAGTATTATACGGATTTAATAAAGCTGTGTGGCGTCTTCCATGATTCAGATCCCTTTTCAACCATTTTCTCAACTCAGGCTGATGACCGGTTAGAAACCGTTTCAAAATTGATATTTAAATATCTGGAACAAGACGGGATTATCATATTTGTGCCCATGGACAAACAAGCTGAAGCCGGGTGCCGGAATTTTATCCGGTTGTGGGAACGATTTTTTGATACCCCCCTACAGGTGGAATTCCCTGAAAAATTAAAAGGGGTCAGTACAGAGGACAGCTTGGTAGTCGCTGTGGCCTCGAAACCGCCGGATGAAAATGTATTGTCAATGGTATCCCGGCATTCCCATGAAAATCTGCTCTGGATCGGTCCTAACAACGGGAAAAAAGTGTATCAGGCATTTTCAGGATCTTTTGGCACCTATTTTTTTCGAGATCTGGATTTATCCTGTCAACACGAACATGTTTATTTTGCACTTTCCCTGTTTTTTTCAAAGGTAATGGCCTATAAATTCCCCGACCGATCCAGGCGGCTCAATGATCATTTTAAACTCTTTTTGCCGGCTGTAAT
>CALGRI010000271.1 GCA_937880875.1 uncultured Pseudomonadota bacterium | reverse complement strand
AAGTAATAATAATGTATAAAGTATGGTGCAATGAAAATTGCACCATACTTTTTCTGAGAGACTCTAAAAAAGCATGATGAATACCGCTATTAAAAATAAAAATTCTGAAACCATATCGTTCTGGTATGATCCTGATAAAAGATCCATACTTTATCAGATTGGAGCTGCCTGTTTATTTGCTTTTGTAGCCTGGTACCTTATTTCCAACACAATGAGCAATCTGGAAAGGCAATCAATCGCAACCGGATTTGGATTTTTAAATAAGGAAGCCGCTTTTGAAATCGGAGAGTCTTTAATTGAGTATTCAGCTGCTGACAGATATGCCAGAGCCCTTTTTGTCGGTTTTTTAAATACCCTGCTGGTATCATTTATTGGTGTCATCCTGACGGTTATTCTCGGAACATTTCTCGGGGTAGCCAGATTATCAAAAAACTGGCTGATTAAACGATGTGCTGCAGCATATATTGAGCTGTTTCAGGATATTCCGGTCTTATTACAGCTTTTTTTCTGGTATGCTTTTTTTTATGAAATGCTGCCTTCTCCAAGAGATGCTATAAGTCCATTCAAAGGCTTGTTCTTATGTAACAGAGGATTAATATTTGGAATTCCACAAGAACATCCTGTTTATAAATATATGGCAATTGCTATAATAATTGCCGTTATTGTAATTTTTTTCCTGAAAAAATGGGCTAAAAAAAGACAGGACTTAACGGGTAAGCCTTTCCCTGTTATTATTACTTCCATAATTTTATTAATTGGATTTCCTTTTGTGTGCTGGGTAATTGGCGGGACTCCGACGGATATGAGTGTTCCCGAATTAAAAGGATTTAACTTTAAGGGCGGATTAACAATCAGTCCTGAGTTTGCTGCCCTTCTTCTAGGGCTTGTTTTATATACGGCTGCCTTTGTTGCAGAGGTTGTGAGGGCTGGAATCCAGTCAGTTGATAAAGGCCAGACAGAAGCTGCAATGGCAATCGGTTTAAAACCCGGGCAGGTTTTAAATCTAATAATTCTGCCCCAGGCATTAAGGGTTATTATTCCGCCATTAACAAGCCAGATGCTCAACCTGACAAAAAACAGTTCCCTTGCAGTGGCTATTGGCTATCCAGATTTTGTTTCTGTTGCCGGAACGGCTATAAATCAGACAGGACAGGCAATTGAGGGCGTTTTGTTAATCATGATTGTATATCTTATATTCAGCTTATCAACCTCAGCTTTTATGAATTTTTATAATAAAAAAATGGCAATAGTTGAAAGGTGATGTCTGTAAAATAGGTTTATATGGAATTAGACGCAGAAAATGAAAATAAGGTAATAATTAAACCTCCAATATTAAATGTTGGTATTATAGGCTGGATGAAAAATAATTTATTTTCCAGTCCTTTTAATACAATACTGACTATTATTATTGTCAGTGTCTTATGGATTTCTATTATTCCTTTTGTAAAATGGGCTTTAATAAACAGTTCCTGGCTTCCGGATGCAAACTGCAAGGGGACAGGCGGTGCATGCTGGTCAATCATTTCAAGTAATTATAAAATTATTCTCTTTGGATTTTATCCCCAGGATATCTTATGGCGTCCCATAACAGCAATTATCATGCTGGTATCATTACTTTTTATAAGTAGAAATAGAAACTTTTGGAATAAATTTCTTGGCTATTCCTGGCTGATTTCATTAGTGATTATGGGACTATTATTAAAAGGTGGGATTTTTGGCCTTGAGCCTGTGGATATCGAAAAATGGGGCGGCATAATCCTTACATTGCTTTTGTCTGTTTTCGGCTTAACAGCAGCTTACCCTCTTGGTATTATTCTGGCTCTGGGGCGACAATCAGAAATGCCTGTTATCAAAACATTCTGCATTTTTTATATAGAACTGATACGTGGTGTTCCTTTAATCAGTTTATTATTTATGTCTTCTGTGGTTTTTCCATTATTCCTGCCCGAAGGGGTATCAATAAATGGTATCCTAAGAGCTCAGGTTGCAATTATCATGTTTACTGCAGCATATATTGCAGAGGTTGTTCGAGGCGGGTTACAGGGAATGAATAAAGGCCAGTTTGAAGCCGCTGATTCCATTGGCTTAAATTACATACAGACCATGAGACTGATTATTCTACCCCAGGCATTAAAAATTGTTATTCCCCCGTCTGTCAGCGTTTTAATTTCTGCCTTTAAAGATACATCACTTGTTGTTATAATCGGATTATATGATTTATTAAAAACAACACAGACCACATTGTCAGAACCAAAATGGATGGGATTTTCAGCAGAAGCTTATATATTTATAGCCCTAATTTATTTTGTATGCTGCTTTTTTATGTCTACCTACAGCAGAAAGCTGGAAGATGAACTTAATACGGATTTAGAATAATTATTACTATCAACTTTATTTATAAAGCGAATATTTATGAACAAAGAAAATGCTGAAAAAGTCGATATTTCAAAAGAAGATACCGTCATCGAAATTATCAATATGCATAAATGGTTTGGTGATTTCCATGTTTTAAAAAATATTAATCTCAATGTTAAAAAAAGAGAGCGAATTGTTGTCTGCGGTCCGTCCGGATCTGGAAAATCAACGCTTATAAGATGTATAAACAGGCTTGAAGAGCACCAGAAAGGACAAATAATCGTTGATGGTATTGAGCTTACCAAGGACCTTAAAAACATTGAAAAAGTCAGATCTGAAGTTGGAATGGTTTTTCAACATTTCAATCTTTTCCCCCATCTTACTATTGTCGAGAATTTAACAATAGGGCCTATATGGGTGAGGAAAACACCCAAAAAAGAAGCCGAAGAAATAGCCATGTATTATCTTGAAAAGGTACAGATTGCAGAACAGGCAGCAAAATTTCCAGGACAATTATCCGGAGGGCAGCAGCAGAGAGTGGCTATTGCCCGAAGCCTTTGCATGAAACCCAATATCATGCTTTTTGATGAGGCTACTTCAGCCCTTGATCCTGAAATGGTAAAAGAGGTTCTGGATGTCATGATAAGCCTGGCACAGGATGGAATGACAATGGTTGTTGTCACCCACGAAATGGGTTTTGCAAAAAGTGTTGCCCACAGGGTTCTTTTTATGGATGAAGGTGAAATTATTGAAGAAAACTCACCTCATGAGTTTTTCAATAACCCTCAGAATGACAGAACAAAAATGTTTCTCAGCCAGATTCTTCATTAGTATTATTTTTTGATGATGCGTGTTTTAAAAGGCGACCTGATTGAATTTGCTCTGGCCGGACAGTTTGATGTCATCATCCATGGCTGCAATTGCTTTTGCACCATGGGAGCAGGCATAGCAAAACAGATAAAAGAAAATTTTCCCCAGGCCTATCAGGCTGATTTAAAAACCCCATTGGGCGACAGCAAAAAACTTGGCACATATTCTCTTGCAGACATTAAAAGAGATGACACGATCTTCACTATTGTTAATGGATATACCCAGTATGACTTCTCAGGCAATGGACCTCTGGTTGATTATGGGGCTGTGAAAAATCTTTTTAGCAGGATAAAAAAAGATTTTTCACATCAAAGGATCGGTTATCCAAAAATTGGTGCCGGCCTTGCAAAAGGTGACTGGGAAGTGATATCTGGTATTATTAA
>CALGRI010000270.1 GCA_937880875.1 uncultured Pseudomonadota bacterium | reverse complement strand
TTTCTTTTTCCGTTAATACTTTTTGAATCGGACGAGAATCGATATCAAAAAACGATATCCGTTCCAGTATGTTTTCTGGTGAATCCTTTAAGACAATTATTGTTCCTTTTGATTTTTCAACAATACGCCAATAAGGATCCATCAAACCGCTTGGTGGCAATGCAATAACACATCTTTTGCTCTGTTTTTTAGATAAAAGATTCTTGAGAGCCTTTGATGCCTGTTTTCGAAACGAATATTGGGTCAAAAATTTGCTTTGCAGCTTTTCAATAGATGTCCCGAAAAATGTCTCTATTTCATCATCAAGATCAAAGAAATTATGACCTAACTGTTCTGCCAATATTTTTCCAATGGTAGATTTGCCAACGCAACTAACTCCGGATAAAAAGATTTTCATATGTATCTGGATAACTTTCCATCTTTTTAAATTATCTGAGGTCTGGTACAGCAAATTTCATAAAAGTAATAATCCAATCATTCCAGATATATTTCAAGAGTTTTTTCAAGAATTTCATTAATCTCGTTGAGATACTGCAAAATTTCTTCAGGAGCTTTGCCTTGAGTACAGATCATCATCTGAAGATCAATGCAAGTTATTTTACGGAATCGGGGAAAGAATTTTTTGCAAGAAGTATCCCATGGAATATACAAAGGGATATTTATATATCATTGACATAATATGTACTTGCCTTAGCATTACAGGGTTGATACACATCAAAGTCGATTATTTGTATTGTACAAGGAGAAAAACAACTATTAATGAAATCACATAATCTGACCGGGCCGCCCATGACATTGGCCTGGTTTATCTGGGGCCTGGGCACCCTGCTTTTTGACCTGTCTCCGGGATTTTTTTGGGCCGGGCTGGGCCGGCTTCTCATAGGCGGGTCCGTGGCAGTTGCCTTTGTGGGACTAATACTGGATTATCATTGGACAGGCCAGATGGCCTGAAACAGGCCTCCTGAAAAAAGGAATGCGTATTGAATCAAAAATCTGATAGTTCTAAAACCCTTCTGTACCTGTTCATGGTGCTTCATGTGCTGGGTGCAGCCGGCACATTTATTCTCAGCAAAGCGGCTGCCATAAGTTTTGCAAATCCCTTGGTCTTAACCGTTTCCCGGGGTCTTGGGTGTGCTGTTATTTTTCTTATATTTACCGGATGGAAAATACCCAGACCTGATTTTACCGTAAAAGAATGGTTTCTGCTTCTGGTGCTGGGGGTGCTGCTGGTTCCCTTGAATCAATATTGTTTTTTAAAAGGTCTTGAACTCAGTGTTCCGGGACATTCAGCCCTTCTTTATGCCATGACCCCCATTGGTGTGCTGTTGCTGTCAAGCATCCGGGTTAAGAAAATGCCCTCTTTGAAGATATTTTCAGGGGTATTTCTGGCCTTTTCAGGTGTGATCATTGTGCTGCGGCCATGGGCAACGGGAGAGCAGGTCAGTGATTTGAGAACAGGCGACCTCTGGTTGATTGCGGCTGTTTTTTCCTGGGTGGTGTATACGGTTCTGGCAAGCGACATCTGCAGGAAAAAAAATGCCGTTATGGTAACGGCCTGGAGTTTGATTCTGGGCGTAGTCATCATGCTGCCAGTGGCAGCCGGATCAATGATGACCTTTGATTTTTCCGCTGTTTCAAAAGCAGGGTGGTTTGGTCTCGGATATATGATTGTGATCACCAGCACAATTATGATGGTATTATGGAACATCCTTTTGCAGCACCTGACACCGGTCCAGGTTTCGATTACAACCAATGCCCAGCCGCCTGCCACCACCCTTCTTGTGGCAATTGCATCGGCAGCAGGATATCTTTCAGGGGATCAGGATCTGGGCCTGATGTTTATTCTGGGAATGGTGCTGTCACTTACGGGTGTGATGATGATCCAGAAAGCCCGGGATTGACTTTGGGTTTTCAGGTGATAATATAATAATGGTGAATGGTGAGTGAAGGAGAAGGTTTGGTTGGAAATGTATAGATAGAACAGGTATGAAAAGTTATGGAAAAGAAAAAAATAGATACGTACAAAGGATTTGAACAGGGTCCCATTCGTCCACCCAGTGAGGCAAGCAGTCTTTTAATACGCCTGACACGAAATTGCCCCTGGAATCGATGTACATTTTGCAGGGTGTATAAAAAAGGGAAATTCTCTTTAAGAATAGTTGAAAATATTATTAAAGATATTGACGTTCTGCATGGCTATATTGAAGGGGTCAAAAGAATTGTTAAGCCGGGTGGATATGCCGGCAGTGAGGTTATTAACACCCTTTACAATAGTTTTAAAGAAAAAGACCGGATGGCCTTTAATGCTGCCATGAGCTTTTATGCATCAGGAATGAAATCCATTTTTCTGCAGGATGCCAACTCTTTGATCATGAAGCCCGATGACTTGGTATTTGTGCTTGAACATATAAAAAAATGTTTTCCAGATGTGGACAGGATTACCTCCTATGCAAGAAGCCATACCATTGCCAGGATCAAGCAGAATGATCTGCAACGGATGGCCAGGGCCGGATTAAACCGCATTCATGTGGGTATGGAATCCGGATCTGATATAGTATTAAAGAAAATAAACAAAGGGACCACCAAAGCTGTCCATATCAAGGCGGGTCTGAAGGTAAAGCAGGCAGGAATGGAATTGTCGGAATATGTCATGCCAGGCCTTGGTGGTATTGAATATTCCATAGAACATGCCTTGGAAACGGCTTCTGCCCTCAACAGCATTAATCCCGATTTTATCAGGATCAGGACCCTGGCAGTGACAAACGGAACTGCTCTTGCCAAAGAAGCTGAAAAAGGAGAGTTTGAAAAACCCACTGATGCCATGATGGCTAAAGAATTAAGGCTGTTTATAGAAAGCCTTGATGGGATTGATTCCTACATTAAAAGCGATCATATCCTGAATCTGTTTGAGACCATTAATGGAAAATTGCCGGAAGATAAAGAAAAAATGATTGGTATTATCGATCGATTCTTTGAGCTTGAACCGGAAGAAAGGGTTTTATACCAGGTCGGCAGACGGATGGGATTTTTCCGGGGACCCGACGATATGGAGTCAAGCCCCCATATTGAAAGGGTAAAGCAGGCCTGTAATCATTACGGGGTGACACCCCAGAATGTTGATTCAGTGATTGATGAATTGATGAAGCGTTTTGTGTGATCAAAAGTCCATTTATATCCATATCCCATTTTGCGTTAAAAAGTGTGATTATTGTGACTTTTTTTCTAAGACAGATCTTTTATTGATCCCGGCTTATATTAAAGCCCTTAAAAAAGAGATTGAAAAAAGATCAGATTCAAAGGAGAAAATCAACACCATATATTTTGGCGGCGGAACCCCATCTCTTCTGCCGGTTAAAGATGTTGACATGCTTTTGCAGATCATTGGAGACAAGTTTTTAGTTTCCCGGGATGTTGAAATCACATTTGAAGTTAACCCGGGAACTATTAATTTTAATTATCTGAAAGAATTAAAAAACACAGGAATTAACAGGCTTAGCATCGGTGCCCAGTCATTTAACAAGGATAAGCTTAGATTTTTAAGTAGAATCCACACGGTCAAACAGGCAGTCCAAACGATTAAGGATGCAGAGACAGCAGGCTTTGACAATATCAGTATGGATTTCATTTACGGACTTCCTTTTGAAACCCAAAATATATGGGAAAAAGATTTAAAACAAGCACTTGGGATGACACCATCCCACCTGTCCTGCTATATGCTCACCATTGAACCGGATACTCCCCTTGATGAAAAATTGAAAAAAGGCCTGATAACTCGCACTGATGGTAAAATCATGTCAATGATGTTTAAAAAAACTGCCATATTTTTAACCAACAACAATTATGAGCATTACGAAATTTCCAATTTTTCAAAGGGCAGGCAGAACAGATCAAGACACAATTCAAAATATTGGGACATGACCCCTTACTACGGGTTTGGGCCAGCAGCACACTCCTATGATGGAAAAACAAGATCCTGGAATCCTAAAAATATAGACACATATATAAAGGATTTGGATTCAGGCAGACTTCCTGTTGAAGATTGGGAAATTCTTACCAAAAACCAGAAAATGATGGAGATGATCATGCTCAGGCTTCGTACCCTTGAAGGCCTGGATCTTGCAAAATTCCAGACTTTATTTCACCACTCCTTTGAAAACAGATATAAAGATATCCTGGAACGAATTTTTGCCGAGTCCATAGGCTTCATTCACGATTACAGGTTTGCACTCACTCTGGAAGGAAAAACCCGACTGGATGGTATTGTTGAAGCCTTTGCCGAAAAGATCCTTTAGTGCCTGACCGAAAACCCCGTGTTTGGATGAGTTTTCGTCCAAAAACTATTTAGGCTTTTCGTCTCAACTGCCGAGTATCTCCCACCCTTATGGTCAGATTTATGGAATCAAAGTATTCAATTAAGGGGATGACATATTTTCTGGACACCCCACAGGTTATATCCTTAAACTCCGGTGTGGTAATGGATTCTTTTTCTTTCAGGTATGCTGTCAGCTTTTGTTCAAGGCTATCCATTGTTCTGGCATCAAAATAAAGGTCATCTTTTGTTTTGACAATGGATTTCTCATCAATCAGCATATGGAGAACATCCATCGCAGTCTTTTTGTCCAGGTTAAGATCCTGGCAGATGGTCCGGAAGAAGGGGGGGGTCAAACCGGATATTTGATAGATTCCTTTGATTTTTTCTTTTACTTCATGCTGATCAACCTGGAGCGCCACTTTGTGGGCAGATAATTTTACAATGTTTTTGTCAAGAACAATGAACTTTTCCCCGGACAGTTTGGCAAAAAGAATATTAAAAAACTTTGCATCATCAATATACTGAAATTTGGATTTAAGTTCCTGGGTGGGCATGCCTTCCTTTAATGGATTCTGGGCATGGTAGGCACTTAGTTTTTGAATGAGTTTCTCTTTGAAATCATCAAAAAAATCACCACTGACAAATTTTTGTTTTTCTTTGTCCGTCTGGACAATCTGTTGTTTGGCAAGCATTTTCTGTAAGGTTGTATTTAGTTTTTTGTCCGGGATATTGGTCATGACACGCAGCTGGGAAAAGGACAGTCCCTGGTATCCTTTCAAGGATAGAAAGAATAAAATGATCTGTTCATTATCACCCAGCATCAAGTTTTCCAGCCCCTGGATAACAGTCTTATCAAACAGCTTGTGCTTTTGGGAAGCTGGATTTAATATGGCTCCGCCGCCAATTGTTTTCATGGGTGAATAACTTCTGATAACATATCTGTCATCCTTGATGCAGCAGACAGGGGCCTCTAAGCGAAATTGAACACAAGAGTCATCTCCAGGCAAAAGTTCCTCTCTATCAAGCAGAATAAGATACCCCAGTATCTCACTGGTTCCTGAATGAAATCTTATCCTTGTTCTGTTTTTTGCCGGCTTTGCATTGCTTTTTAAATAAAGGAAATGGGCATCCACCATATAGCTTTCAATCAAAGTGTCAGGAGTAGACAGAATATCCCCCCGGCTGACTGATTCTTTGTCAAGACCTTGAAAGTTAATGGCTGTTCTGGTGCCGGGACCAGCCGTTTCAACACTTGAGCTGTGAACCTGGATTCCTCTGACTTTGGAGACAATCTGTTTGGGATAGACCATGATATCATTTCCAACATTGATACTGCCGGAAGCCAGGGTTCCGGTAATAACCGTGCCAAATCCTTTCATTGAAAAGACACGGTCTACGGGCAGCCTGAAAATAGAGGAAAATTTTCTTTCAGGAACGTTGCTGCAGATGGTTTCAAGGGTTTTGATAAATTCATCCAACCCTTGATTTGTGACAGATGAAACAGGACAAATCGGTTTGCCCTCAAGAAAAGTGCCCTGTACAAAATCATTGATATCATCAAGGGCAAGCTCTAAAAGATCTTCATCCACCATGTCTATTTTAGTCAAGGCCACCATTCCATGTTCAATCCCCATGAGATTGCAGATTTCCATATGTTCCCTTGTCTGGGGCATGACACCCTCATCTGCTGCAATCACCATTGCGACCACATCAATCCCACTGGAACCAGCCACCATATTTTTTACAAATTTTTCATGGCCCGGCATATCCACGATGCCTATATGCTGCCCATTGGGAAGATCAAGCCAGGCAAACCCCAGTTCAATGGTAATACCCCTTTCTTTTTCTTCTTTGAGCCGGTCTGTTTCAATCCCTGTCAACGCTTTGACAAGGCTTGTTTTTCCATGATCAATGTGTCCTGCCGTCCCTAAAATTATATTTTTTTCCAATTGTAAAAAACCTCGGGTTCTATTTTTGTTTCTTTTTTCTGAAAAGCGCCATGACATAGGCCATGGCAACCAGAATGAGCCCTGCGGCAACCCCATGGTAAATACCCCATTCCGGTCTGAACAACCGGATTAGGAAGATACCAAATACAAGACCTAAAATTAGCCGGACAACAAATATTAAAAAAGCATTCATATACAAGTTCCTTTA
>CALGRI010000269.1 GCA_937880875.1 uncultured Pseudomonadota bacterium | reverse complement strand
CGGCTCATTTTCGTTGTTGAAATCTATAGTGCAATAATTAAGGTTTGACGACAGCCCTTATCTTTAATCAATTTTAGGTATATGTATTGCTCTTGCCTTATAATCACATCAGGGATTGGGCCTCATCCAGAACCTTGTCCATCACCTCAAGGATGTAATCAATATCTTTATCCTCAATGGTCATGGGCGGTCTTATCTTTAAAATATTATCATAAGGACCTTCGCTACCCATCAGAATCCGGTGTTCACGCATGCGATTTTTAACGTAATCAGCCAAAACAGTGCCGGGTTCACGGGTCTTTATGTCTGTCACCAAATCCAGGCCGATAAAAAGTCCATAGCCGCGAACATCCCCAATAATTTCATATTTTTTTTGTAAACCTCGCAGCCCTGTCATAAGTTTATCCCCCATTTGTTTGGCGTTTTTCTGCAAGTGCTCATCTTCAACAATGTTGAGTACCTCAAGGCCCGTTCGGCATGACAGTGTGGAGCCGCCAAAGGTGGAGAAAAACTCAGGCCCTTTGGCAAAACTGTCAGCGATTTCTTTTGTCGTGACCACAACACCCAAAGGATGGCCATTGCCGATGGGTTTGCCCAGGACGACAATATCGGGAACGGCGTCCTGCTCTTCAAAACCGAAAAAGTAGTCTCCAAGGCGCCCCAGACCGGTTTGCACTTCATCGGCAATACAGACACCACCTGCTTTCCGAATTTTTTCATAGACCGCCGGCAGGTAGCCTTTGGGCGGAATGATCTGGCCGCCAACACTGGGAAAGGTTTCGGCTATGAATCCGGCCAGTTTTCCGTTGCAGGCGCTGATGCTGGCAAGAGCCTCATCCACCAGATCGGCATACTTTTGCGCGATATCTTCCTCTCCACGCCGGAAGCGGCCTCGGTAGTCGTCGGCTACCTCAACCAGGTGTACCCAGTCAGAGGGACCGACTCCGCCTTTGGCGTTAAACTTGTAAGCTGAAATATCGATGCAACCGGTGGTGTTGCCATGATATCCATGATCAGGAGTGATCATGTCCTTTCCACCGGAATGAGCCCGGGCAAGCCGTAAACTTAATTCATTGGCTTCGGAACCTGAGTTGACAAAAAAGCAGACTGACAATTGTCCAGGCATGTAGGAAGTGATTTTTTCGGCAAAGGCGATCTGGGCCGGGTGAAGGTATCGGGTGTTGCTGTTCATGCGCTTTAACTGATCTGCTGCCACCGCCTGGATACGTGGATGGGCATGACCCACGTGGGGAACATTGTTATAACTGTCCAAAAAGGGTCTTCCCCACTCATCGAACAGGTGGGTCTTCCAGCCGCGCAGGAGCATAAGAGGGTCGGAGTAAGTCAGTTTAAGGTTTTGCCCGAACCTTGCCTTTCGTTGGGCCAGTATCCCGGCCTTGGAGGGCGGCTGGTAGGCAAGGTTTTCATGATCAAGATTTAGGATGGCCGCCGGGTTGGGGTAAATCTTAGACCAGAAGTCAAGTTCATCCGGGTCCACGGCGCCGGGCCAGTTGGGATCAGCATGGATCAGGCCTGTCTGAAAGTGCAGGTGCGGCGCCCATCCGCCATTGTGCTGTTGTTCGCCCAGGGCGGCAAAAGTCTGTCCTTTTTCAATGGATTGTCCCGCAGTGAGGGCCCCAATCGATTCCGGATTCAGGTGGCCGTAAAGAGTAAAAAATGGCGCACCCGTTTCTGTCTCATGGTGTAGGATGACAAGACCGCCGTAATCCAGATGGCCCTTTCGGTTCTCAACAGCGGCCACCCTGGCGTTTAAAGGTGCGTGAACACTTGTGCCGGCCGGGGCAAAAATATCTACACCGATATGGACTGTTCGGCGGTTACTGGCCTTAAAGGGCCCTTTGTAAAAGGCTTTGTCCGTATAGATCAGTCGGGGTTCTGCGTAATATCCCAAATGGAACCCGTGGGTTTCAACACCAAGGGTTGCGGCCTCCTCAGGGGTTAGATCGAATGGATTCTGCGGCAGGGTGCTGTCGGCCACGGACAGGCTTGTACGGGGCAGGCTGTCCAGGGTCCGGCCTAAAACCTGGGCGAAGCCCCCACGGTTATCACCCAGCCAGTCAATGACCGATTGAGCGCTGTCGTTCACTCCGAATCCGCAAGCGGCACGCAGGCGGGCTGCAATCAGATCCGGGTTGACCTTGCCGCATTCCAGAAACGCCCAGGCAGGCTCCTGGGAAATCAAGACATAAGGATCATCAGGCTTTTCCTGGGCCATCAATGTAGAGTTTACCACGGAAACAGCCAGACGCAGGCGTAAAAGGGGCCAGATCATGTCGATTTCTTTGGGGGATAGCGGGTAAGTACAGTGAAATCCATGTACCAAATCTTCCAGCGCACTTTCCGGGTCTGGGTGGTTCAATACCACGTAAGCAGCTGCTATGGCCAGGTCACAGGCCACTGGGGCCGCGCACATATCCCCTAAATCTATGATCCCTGAGATGGCAGGTGGTTCGAGTAGGCTGCCTGTCACCAGAATGTTGTAATCGTTGATATCGTTGTGGATGGCCTGGACGGGCAGGGTGTCAAGATCCGACTTGATTCCGGCAAAATCATCCAGGATTTGTCTGATTATCTTTTGCCGGGTTGTGTCGGCAATAATGCCCAGGTGATCTTCAATCCAGCCACCAGTTGGCAGGTGCCATTTGAATTCCCGGCAAAGCGCGGGATGATCAAAGCCTGTCAGCTTCTTGTCCGTGGCACCAATGGTTTCTCCAAGTCTGCGGATAAGTTGAGGGGTCTTGGGTTTAAATTCAGCCCAGGTTTTTCCATCAAGGTTTTCAAGCACCCAGAGAATCCGGTCACAGCCTTTTTCGTCTTTGCAAATTTCAAAAAGCAGGCCTTTTTGGGATGGCACAACAAGCGGGAAAGGAAGAGTATGAAGGTGATTTAGTGCACGGCACTGCAGGTCTACAAGATCGACCTTGCAACCTTCTCGCATCACTTTGAGAATATGGGTGGAATCGATCCGAAAATTCAGATCATACTCGCCGTCAAGTTGCGTAAACCTGCCTTTGATGCCCCAAAGGTTTTGAACCGCCTGCTGCCAGTGATTTGTCATACATGTCTCCATACCAAAAAAGATTGAAAATTCTTTACTTGCCATATTTGACGGCGGTATCTAAAGTTACATAATCGACCAGCTTTCTGATGATTTTATTAACGCGGAGCTGAGGGGCCAGGCTTTTTAAACCCCAAAAGCTCCGATAAAAGGTATAATTTT
>CALGRI010000268.1 GCA_937880875.1 uncultured Pseudomonadota bacterium | reverse complement strand
TCAAAGATTATGTGCATACCCTGGAAAACACAAAAATCGATGAGGGCAAAAAAATATATTTTATAAAATCAATGCCCAAACCCGAGGCTCCGGTTATCTGGGGCATGATCAAACTTACCATACGTGAGGACAATATCCTTTTAAGTGAAACCTTTTTTGATGAAGACCTTGCACCTGTTAAGATAATGACGGCATGGGATATCCAGATGGCGGGAGACAGGCTTTTCCCCTTAAAATGGAAAATGCAGAAATCAGATGCAACAAATGAGTATACCCTGTTTGTATATGAGAAGATTAAATTTGAAAAAAGTTTGAACAAAAGTATTTTTACCCAGACCAATCTTAAAAATCCAGGTATCTAAGGAATATTGCATGTCAATAGAATTAAAAATGGCCTGGCGCAATATATGGCGAAATCCCAGGCGGACACTTCTTACCATTGCAGCAATTGCCTTTGCAAGTATGATCCTTGTGTTTATGCTCTCTTTTCAGCTGGGTTGTTATGAAACTATGATTAATACTTCTGTTAAGATCAGTACGGGTCATCTGCAGATCCAGGCACAAGGATATCTTAAAGATAAAAAAATGCGCCTTGTCATTAAGGACCCTGACAAGGTCTCAAAATTTCTTGACACAGTAAAAGGTATTGATAATTACACTTTCAGGACCAATGGGTTCGCACTTGTATCGTCTGATAAAAGAACCTATGGAGTTGTTGTAACCGGGATAGACCCATTAAAGGAAGCCAATGTTTCAAGCATAAAATCCCTTGTTCGTAAAGGCAGTTATCTACAAGAGGATGACGAATATACAGCCCTTATAGGAGAACTTCTTTCAAATAATTTAAAAGTGGATATCAATGATGAAATTACCATACTGGGTCAGGGTCGGGACGGTTCAATTGCAGCTGCAGTTCTTACCATAAAAGGCATTTTTAACTCGGGCATTGATGAGTTTGACCGGAATGTTATCATGATGGGACTTAAAGGATTCCAGGAAATTTTTTCAATGGGGACGAGTGTTCATGAAGCAGTTATAACAGCAGATTCCCTTGGGGATGTCTCCATGATCAAACAAAACATCCAAAATAATTTTTTAACTATCAAAGGGGAGGAATCTCTTGCAGTCCCGGATTGGATGGAAATCATGCCGGGGCTTGTGCAGGGGATACAGATGGATCTTGTCAGCGGCATCATCATGTATATCATCCTTGTCATTGTTGTTGCCTTCAGCATTTTTAATACATTTTTAATGGCTATTCTGGAGAGAACCCGGGAGTTTGGCGTCATGATGGCCATTGGGACAAGTCCTTCAAGGATTACAAAGCTTGTCATGTTTGAATCCATTTGCATGACCATTGTGGGAATTGTTCTGGGAATCATCATCGGAAGCCTGGTAACGCTTTATTTTCAAAAACATGGGATTTTTATTGCCGGCACGGAAGACATACTTAAAGAATATGGGATTCCTGAAAGACTATATCCGAGACTGTCCCTGATTTCAGCCGTAGCAGGGCCTTTAGTCGTATTCTTGATTACCTTTGTGTCTTCTGTTTTTCCAGCTTTGAGAATAAGAAAATTGAACCCTGTTAAAGCCATGGCCAATGTATAAGAGATAAGAAATTATGTATATAATATTAGCGTGGAGAAATATCTGGAGAAACCCGAGAAGAACCATTGTGATCCTGCTGGCAGTGATCATAGGTGTCTGGAGCATGATTTTTCTGGGAGCACTCATGCGGGGAATGGAAACCCAGATGGTGAGAAATTCAATATCCACCCTTACTGGAAGTATCCAAATCCATCACAGGGATTATCGTAATGACCCTGTTGTTGAAAATTCCATGGATGATATTGATAAACTTGACACGGCCCTTTCTACAATCCTTGACCCAGGTAGTCTTTGGGCAAAACGGATCAGGGTAAATGCAATTGCTTCCAATGCCCGGCACGCAAGCGGGGTCACTCTTGTGGGAATAGAGCCTGAAAAAGAAGCGAAAATTTCCTTTATTGGCAAAGCCATGATATCTGGACAATTTCTTTTAGCGGAAGATAAAAATAAAATTATTGTGGGAAAAGCATTTCTTAAGAAATTTAATACAAAAATCGGAAATAAGCTGATTCTCATGTCCCAGGACACCCAAAAGGAGATTGCTTCAAAAGCGTTCATAATTGCAGGAATTTTCAGTGCAGAATCTGAAGCTGTTGAAAAACAATTTGTTTTTGTCCCCATATCCCAGGCTGCCAAAATGCTTAAAATGGGGGATTCGATATCAGAAGTTTCCATCATGCTGCCCAGACTTGATATTACCGGCAGAAACGAAACCCGGGCTGCAGAAAAATTAATTACCGCTATCAATGATGATACCTTTGTCATTGAAACCTGGCACCACCTTTTACCCATGATGAAAGCATATCTTAAGATGTCGGGATTTTTCCTTTATATCTGGTATTTTGTGGTTTTTATTGCAATGGGTTTTGGCATTGTCAATACCACCCTTATGGCCATCTTTGAAAGAATGAGGGAGTTTGGTTTGATGAAGGCCCTTGGAATGAGACCCTTCCAGCTAATTAAAGGGGTTGTGACAGAGACTTTTTTCCTTTTGGTTCTGGGGATATTGGCAGGAAATATTCTGGGATTTTTAAGTGTTGCCGCCATTGCAAGAAACGGGATTGATTTATCAGCCCTGGCAGCCGGTGTGGAAATGTGGGGGATTCCCAGAATTCTGTATCCGGAAATCTGGGCCCAGGATGTTGTTGTGGCAGGATTTGTGGTGCTTTTATTAGGTATTTTAGTCAGCTTGTATCCGGCTTTTAAGGCTGCCAGGGTTACACCTACCCAGGCCATGACAAAAAATTAGATACGCCAAATTAGATGCCCTGGAAATTAGATGCCATGGGAATAAAAAGCAGATAAGATCAATTTACATGGAGACAGGATATGGCAATTGTTGAAACAAAAAATATCAAAAAAACATATAAACAGGGAAAAGTAATCGTTGAAGCCCTTTGCGGAGTTGATCTTATAGTAGATAAGGCAGAGTTTGTTGCCCTTGCCGGCCCGTCAGGGTCAGGCAAAACCACAATGCTGAATATCATAGGCGGCCTTGATCTGCCGGACTCAGGAAGTGTAATCGTTGACAACAATAAATTTGCAGACATGAATCAGGCAAGTCTTGCCTCTTTAAGACTGCATAAAATAGGCTTTGTTTTTCAAGCCTTTAATCTTATCCCGGTTTTATCGGCTATTGAAAATGTTGAGTATGTCATGCTTTTGCAGGGAGTGCCTAAAATTGAACGATACAACAGGGCAAAGGAAATACTGGATGATGTGGGTCTTAAAGGGAAATATGACAGACGACCTGCCGAACTTTCCGGAGGCCAGCAGCAAAGAGTTGCCGTTGCAAGGGCCATTGTTTCGGGTCCTGCCATTGTTCTTGCAGACGAGCCTACTGCTAATCTTGATTCAAAAACAGGAGAAGACCTTGTTTTAATGATGAAAAAAATGAACACAGAAAAAAAGGTCACCTTTATTTTTTCAACCCATGACAACATGGTCATGGATTATGCCACACGACTTGTCACTATCAAAGATGGGCTCATTGTAAATGATGAAAATAAATCATGATAAATGGTGTCGGCTCATATTCTTTTTTTTGTCATTGGTGTTTGCCCAGAACCTTTTGGCCGGATCAGACCCTGTCTTGTATGAAGATAAGGCCCAATTTGAAAATAAGGTCGGGTATGAAAACAAGACC
>CALGRI010000267.1 GCA_937880875.1 uncultured Pseudomonadota bacterium | reverse complement strand
TTATTTTACTGTTTCATATTCACTTGATGTTTCTCATAGGATAGGAGTATCAGATTAAAGTCAACCTTTTTTTCAACCTTTTTTCAGGGCGTAACTATCTTATACCAATAACCATGGCTTTAGTGCAACCACAATATCGGCCATCTATCAAGGACCGCCGGCAGATCGAGCTGTGAAATTCTCCTATTCTGTGATCTTTGAGCGGTTCACATTATTGGAGACTTTCGTATATTTCCGTAAATGTCAAACTTTGGGAGTCTTCTGGCAAACCCGGGGCTAACACAATATAATTATTTTCTCTCAGGATTTTTAATTTTTTTTCTTGACAATTAAACTGAATGATATTATTCAATTTTATAGTCAAGATGAAATTTATCATTCAAAATTAGAAGCAGGAGGTAAGATAACATGGCAGGACAAGCACTCGGTATGGTTGAAACCAGAGGATTGGTAAGTGCGATAGAAGCTGCAGATGCAATGGTTAAGGCAGCCAATGTAAAAATGGTCGGCAAAGAGCATGCAGGCGCCGGTTTGGTTGCTATATTTGTACGTGGTGATGTCGGTGCGGTAAAAGCGGCCACTGATGCCGGGGGAGCTGCCGCCGCGCGCGTAGGAGAACTTGTTTCGGTGCATGTTATCCCCAGACCCCACAACGACATTGAAGCGATTATTCCTTCTGAAACAAAGAAAAAGGTTGAAAAAAAATAAATGGCTTCCAGTATTCAAATAATATCACATCCCGGTCCCGGTGTTTTTGATATTCTGATGAGCCGGATGGGCTCAGGTCCCAAAAAGATGTTGGTAGACGCCAACTTCAGTGCGGTGGGCCTGGTTCAGGGCAAATTGGTGGATATGATGGTTGCGGCCGACATAGCTGAAAAAGCAGCTGATGTACAGGTGTATGATCTGAAAGGAAGCTGCCCCCAGCATTTGACCATGATCGGTATATTCGGGGACATTGCCGCTGTCAAGGCCAGTGTGGACGCAATTCAGCTCAAAGAAAAATAGGCCGGAAAAAGTGTTGAGAAAACATAGATGAGAGATGATATTATCAACAAAGTTCGTGACGCTGGGGTGGTCGGTGCCGGCGGTGCCGGTTTTCCTACACATGTGAAGCTTACTGCAACGGTAAAAAGGGTTCTGGTTAACGGAGCATCCTGCGAACCGCTGCTGTCAAGCGATCCCTATCTCATGGAAAAGAACCCTGAGCTTCTCATGCGTGGCCTGAACCTGGCCATGGCATGCACCCATGCCGAGCGCGGCACCATCTGCATCAAGAATAAACATCCTAAAGTGATAGAAATCCTGAAAAAAACTGCTGGAAAAGGCGAGTTCAAGAAGATCGATATTTTTGAACTGGAGGATTTTTATCCGGCCGGGGATGAACATGTTCTCGTGTATGAGGTTGTCAATCGTGTCGTGCCCGAAGGGGGGATTCCGCTGGATGTCGGTGTTGTGGTCAGCAATGTGGAATCCCTTATTAATGTTGCCAGAGCTGTTGAGGACGAACAACCGGTTATTGAGCGATACCTGACCATAACCGGCGAAGTGAAAAATCATATGATCATCAAGGTGCCCATCGGCACATCCATTGGCAGGATTATTGATCTGGCTGGCGGCGTAACGATTAACGACTACAAGGTGGTGCTTGGCGGGCCAATGATGGGCCAGGTCACGGATAACCTTTCGACACCTGTCACCAAAACGAGTAGCGGAATTATTGTTTTGCCCGTCAATCATAATGTTGTTGTTGGTAAAATAACTGATCCGGATCGGCTTTTACGCTTGACCCAAATTGCCTGCTGCCAGTGTATGCGGTGTACGGATACCTGCCCGAGAAATCTTCTGGGGCACGCCCTTGAGCCGCATATGATTATGCGCAATCTCAGACTGGGCGTGACAAATCCACTTATGGAAGATGCCCTTCTCTGTTCAGAGTGCGGTATCTGTGAAAAATATGCCTGTCCCATGCTGGTTTCACCCCGTGAGGTCAACCGGCAGATCAAGGCAGCACTCTTAAAGAACGGCCACAAAAGAGAGCGAAAAAAAGACCAGTTTATACCCTCTTCTTTCATGAAGATGCGCAAGATACCAAGCAAGAGACTGGTCCAGAAACTTCAATTGGAGCGATATGACACGCATCCCGGCTTTTTTACCGGAGATGTTGTGGTAAAAGAAGTTGACATACCGCTACACCAGCATATTGGTGCACCAGCCCTGGCAGTGGTTAAACCGGGAGATCGTGTGAAAAAAGGAGATCTTATCGCCCGGATTCCCGAAAAAAAATTAGGAGCAACGGTTCATGCCAGTATTGACGGAATCGTTTCTTCCATTGGTGAAACCATAGCAATCAAACAAGAGGGTTAAGTATGGATTATAAAGCCATAGGTCTGGTTGAAACAAATAGTGTGGCCAGAGGGATACAGGCCGCAGATGATATGCTCAAGACATCCGATGTCCAACTGATTATGGCCCGTCCGGTATGCCCGGGTAAATACCTTGCCATGATCGCCGGAGATGTTGGTTCTGTCCAGAATTCTGTTGAAGCCGGAGAAAGGAGTGCCGGTGAGTTTGTCGCCGATACCTTTATCATAGCAAATGTTCATCCATCAATTTTCCCTGCATTAAATTGTGCCACTCAGATTCTAAACATGCAGGCCCTTGGCATTATTGAAACGTTTTCCGTGGCATCTTGTATTCTGGCTTCGGATGCAGCAGCAAAATCTGCAGATGTTGATTTGATCGAACTGCGCTGTGCAACCGGACTTGCAGGTAAATCCTTTGTCACACTGACAGGCGATATCGGGTCTGTTGATGCTGCAGTGAATGCAGGTATGAGTGCCATTGAAAGTAAAGGGCTGATTCACAGCTATGCTGTTATACCGTCGCCAAGTTACGAGCTACATAAATGGTTGGTATGAAAAACGCAATAGAAAAGATTTCCGGGATGCTCAACTGTCCGGAAAACTGGGATTTTTCCGGTGCAAAAGAGTTGTATGCCGGCGTTGATATCGGGACGTTCAAAACTATTATCATCGTTGTTGATGAAAAAGGCGTGCCGCGTGCCGCCAATATGCGAAGAACTCAAGTCGTGCAAAGCGGCTTGATTATGGATTATATGGGTGCGGTAAAGGCCGTCACCGGATTGATGGCCCAGATAAAAGAAAATTGCCCTCACCCCATAACAAAAGGAGCTACCTCCTATCCGCCCCAGACAGAATCATCCAATATCAATACCACCCGATATATCCTTGAAGGACTGGGCCTGGAAGTTGGCAAGGTACTGGATGAACCCAGTGCAGCCAATCTTGTTCTTAAACTGAAGGATGGGGCGATTGTCGATGTGGGGGGAGGGACAACCGGTATTGCCGTTATAAAGGACGGTAAGATTGTTTACACCAATGATGAAGCCACAGGTGGAGTTCACCTTTCTTTGGTACTGGCTGGCAGTCTGAAAGTCAGTTATGAACAAGCGGAACAGATAAAGGCGGACAAAAAAAAGACCCCTCAAATCATTCAGATTGTTCGACCGGTGATTGATAAAATATCCAGTATTATTCAGTCAAACTTAAAAGAGTTTGAAACAGTAAAAACGGTTTGTCTGGTAGGCGGAACCTGTGAATTGGATGGGCTGGATGAAATAGTAAAAAAGAACCTGAATTTGAACGTATTCACATTAAATGCGGCACAGATGATTACACCCTATGGTATTGCGTTGTCATGTCTTTTAAAGTTTAGAATAATAAGCATTTTTTTCTT
>CALGRI010000266.1 GCA_937880875.1 uncultured Pseudomonadota bacterium | reverse complement strand
TGGACAATAATTTTAAGGAAAGAAAATCTTTAGGCCAGGATGTATTTGAGTATTTGAAAAAAGCCATCATTGACCAGACCATTGAGCCGGGTGCAAGGCTTGTGGAAAGCAAAATCGCTGACATGCTTGGTATAAGCAGGACACCTTTGCGCGAGGCCCTGCACAAGCTTGAAAGAGAAGACTGGATTGAAAAAAACCCGTCCGGCGGATTCCAGGTGGTCATCTTGACAAAGGATGATATTGAGCAGACATTCGGGATCAGAAGTGTTCTTGAAGCATATGCAGCACGGCTGGCTGCTGAAAACCATAACCCCCTGGATCTTATTCCTTTAGAAAAAAAGATGATGGAATTTAAGGCCTGCCTTGAAAAAAAAGACCATGATAAGCTTCAGAAAATCAACACCCAGTTTCATGATCTTCTCTACGCTTTGAGCAAAAGCCCAAAACTCATCAAAATGATCAACCAGCTCCGGGCCCAGATTTCAAGATTCCGGCAGATTATCTTAAAACAGACCGAATATGCCCACGAGAGCAATGAAGACCATTTCAAGATGCTGGATGCCATTAAAAGCCGGGATGGCGATGCAGTTGAGCAGCTCGTCAGAGCGCACATCATTAAGGGGAAAAACGCAGTTCTATGCCAGTTAAATAAAGAGGAAAAAGAAAAAAAGAGTGCCTGAGATTAAAGACATATTGATGGGGAACCAGAAAGCAGGGGCAAGGATGATCCGTCTTATTGATGACAATGATCCAAAAGCTTTTAGCCTGCTCAAACAATTGTACCCCCATTCTGGTAATGCTTTTATTATTGGCATTACTGGATCACCCGGCGTGGGTAAATCCACCCTGATTGATGCCTTGATCTTTGAGTTCCGCAAACGTGACCGTAAAATTGCCGTGATAGCAGTGGATCCCACAAGCCCCTTTTCCGGCGGTGCTATTTTAGGAGACCGGCTGCGCATGCAGCGCCATGCAGCAGATGAAAAGGTCTTTATCCGTTCCATGGCATCAAGGGGACAGAAAGGGGGGCTTTCCAGAGCAACAAAAGATGCGACAATTGTCCTTTCTGCCATGGGGTATGAGATCATTATCATTGAAACAGTGGGAGCAGGACAGGCAGAGTTTGACATTGCCTCTGTCGCACATTCAACAGGGATTGTAACGATCCCGGGAACAGGAGATGGCATACAGGCGGTAAAGGCAGGCATCCTTGAAATCGGAGATATCTTTATTGTCAATAAAAGTGACAGGCCTGATGCAGAGTCATCTGTGCTTGAGCTTAAAATGATGCTCAGCATGCGTAATTTCAATACACCCGGGGACAGATTTGAAATCTGTCCCCAAACACCAAAGTGGGCTCCAATCGTTGTGAAAACAATTGCTCAAAATGGAACGGGGGTAAAAGAACTTGCCGACACATTTTTATCCCATTTTGATTTTATGAAAAAAAATACCATTCTTGATTTTAAAAAAAAAGAACTGGAACGCATCTATTTTAATTCACTTTTAAAGGATCTGGCCCTGGAAAAAATATTCTTGTTTATGAAAGAATCAAATGATTTCAAAGAAGCGCTAAATAAAATTGAATCCGGTTCAATGGACCCGATAACTGCAGCGGAAAATGTGGTCAATATAATGATGGCCCGGAAAAAATTAAGAAAAACATAAAGGAAATGGAGTTATGGAAACAAAAAACAAAATTCGGGTACTGATCGCCAAACCAGGCCTGGACGGGCATGACAAGGGCGCAAAAATTGTAGCCCTTGCCTTAAGGGATGCGGGCATGGAAGTCATCTATTCAGGGCTCCACCAGACCCTTGATCAGATCATACAGACTGCCACCCAGGAAGCAGTGGATGTCATCGGGTTAAGCATCATGTCCGGGGCACACCTGCCTATATGTGAAAAACTCATGACCATGATGAAAGAAAAGGGTCTTGAAGATATCCGCCTGACAGTGGGAGGGGTTATTCCCCATCAGGATATTCCCAGGCTCAAAGAAATAGGAGTGGCGGCAGTATTTCCCGGTGGAACCTCTTTTGAGGGTATTGTTACGGGCATGAACAAATTGTTTGAATAATGTGAGAGGTAAAAACAATGGGTGTAGCAAAATATATCAAGGATGAAAGAGGAGCAATAAAAGAGGTGATCTATCAGTCAGGCATAAAGGTGAAACCGGCTTATGGCCCTGAAGATCTTGAAAAGGCAGGGTTTACATATGAAAAAGATCTTGGAGCTCCTGGTGAATACCCTTTTACCCGCAGTATTCATCCCCAAAGCTATCGCAGCCGTGCCTGGACCACAAGGCAGTATACAGGGTTTGGCACACCGGAAGAAACCAACGAACGATTCAAACTCATGATTGCAAATGGTCAGAACGGCCTTAACGTTGCTTTTGACCTTCCCACCCAGATGGGCTATGACTCTGATCATCCCTTGGCAGAAGGTGAAGTCGGACGGGTGGGCATGGCCATTGACTCACTCAAGGATTTTGAGACGGCCTTTGCAGGAATCCCGCTTGACCGCATCGGGTCCGGGTTGACCATCAATGCTGTGGCCACAATCATGATGGCCATGTACCAGGCAGCAGCAGAAAAATTCGGTTATTCCAAAGATCAGATTTCCACCACGCCTCAGAATGATATTTTAAAGGAAATGATCGGTCGAGGTGCCTGGATTTTCCCGGTTGAACATGGGGTCAGACTTGTGGGAGACTCAATTGAATACGCAGTCAAGGAACTGCCTAAGTCCAACCCTGTCAGCATCTGCGGATACCATATCCGTGAATCAGGTGCCACCCCGGCCCAGGAGATTGCCTATGCATTTGAGATTGCCAAAGCTTACATAGACAATGTGACCCAAAGAGGTATTCTTCCTGAAGAATTTGTGGGACGATTTTCCTTTAATTTTAATGTGTACGGCAATTTATGGGAACAGATTGCAAAATTCAGGGCAGCCAGAAAACTCTGGGCAAAAATGCTGAAAAATGAATACGGTGTTACAGACAAAAAGAAACTTTTTTTAAGAGGATTATTTGGCGGCGGCGGTTCAGGCCTTACCAAGGAACAGCCGGAAAACAATATCATGAGAGGAGCCTATTATGCCCTGGGAGCAGCCCTGTCCGGTGCCCAGACAACAGCCTTGTGTTCCTTTGATGAAGCCTATACCATTCCCACCCCGCGCTCTGCCCTTCTGTCTTTACGAACCCTTGAAATCCTTATGGATGAAGTAGGTCTAAGAGATACGGTTGATCCTCTTGCCGGGTCCTATTTTATTGAAACCCTTACCCTTGAGATGGAAGAAAAAATCCTTGAGGAGATGAAAGAGGTTCAACAAATGGGCGGTATGACCAAATGCATATCAAACGGTCTTATCCAGAGAAAGGTGTCCAGACAGGCCTATGAGTTTGAAAAAGGGCTCCAGTCCGGGGAATATAGAAAAGTTGGCCTCAATACAGAAGCAACAGATAAAGAAGCTGAGAAAACCAATGTAGAACTCCATGAATACAATGAAGAATGGGCAAAAAAATCCAAGGCGAATTTAACAAAACTTCGAAGAACCAGGAATGACAAGGATGTTGCAGATAGCCTTAAAGCACTTGAGAAAGCCGCTAAAGGTACTGATAATGTGATGCCACACCTGGTGAAATGCTGTCATGCCTATGCCACGGTGGGTGAAATGGCAGGCGTGTTCAGACAGACCTTTGGCGAATGGAAAGAACCCGAATTTTATTGATTTGGATGGAAACTTCACCCATC
>CALGRI010000265.1 GCA_937880875.1 uncultured Pseudomonadota bacterium | reverse complement strand
CATCGTTGAATTATTCAGGTTATGCTTCAATTCATGCTCGGCACATTCCTGACAAGGTTTGCCTCATCGAACGAACCCCGGCAACGGGTGAAAGACGAACCTTTACCTGGCAGGAATTTAATGACGAGATTAATCGAACAGCGAATTTTCTGGCAAAGGAACTGGGTGTTAAGCATGGCGATTTTGTCATGCACCTTCAGAAAGATTCTTTGGAATGGCTTGTCACCTATTATGCCATCATCCGCCTGGGGGCTGTGGTAGTACCCTTAAATTTCCGGTTTGAAAGCTCTGATGTCCTCTATGCAGCCGAAGTTTGTAACCCGGATGTTTTTATTCTGGGTTCTGAATTTTTAGGAGTTGTCCAGCCTGCTCAAAAAGACCTTGCCACCATTAAAACTTATATCTGTGTCGGTAACGATGTTCCTGATGATATGATAGACTTTAAATTAATCCGGGAATACCCGGATATTTCAAATGCACTAGTGGAAGTTGACAGGGATCACGACCTTGCCATGATGTTCACTTCAGGTACTACAGGCAAACCCAAACCCGTACTTCACACCCATTTTTCAATTAATAATACTGCCATTGGCAATGGAATGAGCTATTTCGTTCAAAAGGATGATAATTATTTATTCTTTTTGCCGTTATATCACAGCGGGACCATGTTTTTATGGGCACCCTTTTATGCAACTGGAGCCACAGGAACCATTATAAGAGATTTTAGAGATCCCAAATGGATAATTGAAGCCATTGCCGAGGAAAAATGCACGGATGTACTGTTTGTGGTGCCCATTGGAATTGCTGTTCTCAATGCCATTGAAAAAGGTAATATTATTCTTTCTGATTATGACCTGTCTTCATGGAAATATATGGAGATCGGTGCTCAGCCCGTGCCATTTGACATTATGAAGCTTCTTGTGGAAAAGCTGCCCTGTGCCGTATCAAATATCTATGGCATCACAGAGGGCGGGGGCGGCGGATTGTTCAATCTGTATCCGGAAGATGTCCTTTCCAGACCCGGTTCCATTGGCAAGCCAACCTTTGGTGTTGAAGCTAAAATTGTGGGTCCCACAGGCGATGAACTCGCCAATGATGAGGTGGGTGAGCTGATATTCAGGACACCCAGAATGATGCGGGAATACTATTCAAATCCTGAAAAAACGCAAGAAGCATTAAAAAATGGTTGGCTTTCCACCGGAGATTTACTAAAGAAAGATAAAGATGGGTATTTTTATATTGTTGATCGCATGAAAGATATGGTCACCAGTGGCGGTGAAAATATCTTTCCTGTTGAAATTGAAGATGCACTCATGGATCATCCTGATATTGATGATATAGCATGTATAGGATATCCTGATGACAGACTTGTGGAGATCGTTCTTGCAGTGGTTCAAGTCAAAGAGGGAAGACAATTGACCGAAGAAGATGTGATTGAATTTGCAAAATCAAAATTATCCCTTTATAAGGTGCCGCGCAGGGTTATTTTTGATCAGGTTCCCAGAAATCCCACAGGCAAGCTTATGAAACCTCAACTTCGGGAAAAATTTACCGGCAGAAAGGAGGCATTTAAAAAACTGGATTAAATAAATTTTTTTGTTGAGCTTGACTTATCATTGAACGATAACGTAGATTACACAAGCCTTGAGTGCGGATAGTAAAGTTACAATTAGTTAAATTCCAAAAGTTGAAACAGGTGCAATATTTTTATAAAACTTGCACCACAAATTTTATAAACTTAAATTAAAAGGAAAGGAACTAAGTATGAAACTTCGAACATTTTTAGTATTATTGCTTGTTTTATTGGTTGGATCATTCATGTTTATATCTCCAGTAGGTGCAGCAGCACCGTCACTGGATAAATGGAAACCTGATTTTGATCCCAGTGGTGCCAAATACAAATGTATGGTTTCCAACGTATCAACACCTGGTCTTGTGGGTACCCTGGCCGGTTTTGAAATCCGTGATGAGGTCTGGAAAAGAACAAATGGTCAGGTCTATGTGGACTTTAAACCCTATTCCATGCTGGGCGGTGAGGTTGAAGTGTTGAACATGCTCCAGATGGGCGCTGTCCAGGGTATGGGAGTCAGCTCTGTGGCTGCTACCAATCTCGGGCCCAGAATTGGGATCGTGAATCTTCCTTTTCTTGTGAATTCTTTTGAACGTCTTGATAAATTTATCGACAATAAAAAACTTTTTAACCATTTCCTTATGGGCATGGATCATCAGGGAATTACCGGGCTTGATATTACCGGATATGGAAACTATGGATGGGCAACAACCATACCTGTCAGAAATATTGAAGATGCCAAAAAAGTAAAGTTCAGGATTGCAGAAGCAGCTGTAAATCAATTAAGTTACAGAGCCTGGGGATTCAATCCTGTTTCCATGCCCTGGCCGGATGTACCAGTGGCTTTGAAACAGGGTGTTATTACAGGTCTGGATCATACCCTTACTGTCTGTAATGTAACCAAAAAATTTGAAGTGGCCAAATATTTTACCCAGATTAACTATGCCCAGGGGCTTTTTATCTGGATTTTTAATAAGGCCTGGCTTGCAAAGCTTCCCGATGATATAAGAAGCGCCTTTATTGCCAGTGTTAATGATGTCTGCGCAAAGAGCCGCGTAAAATCACTCACTGAAGAAAATACCAATATTGAAAAAGCAAAAGCCGCTGGTGTTGAATTCTTTAAGCTTTCAGATTCAGACATGGCAACCTTATTGGAACAAAGCATGGGAGTATATGACAAATATGCCCCTGAAATTAATAAGCTTTATCCTGGCGATACCTACAAATCGGATAATTTCTTAAAAGAAGTTCAGGAATCGCTGAAATAAGTTAATTATTGTTTGATAACAAACATTTAACAGGAATTGGTTTATGCTTGGGAAAACTTTAAAAAAATTAGACACCATTGTCACCAATATTGAAGAGTGGACTCTTTTTATTATTGTAATGGCAGCACTTATATCTCTTTTTGCCAATGTTATATTAAGGTATGGGTTTAACTATACCCTTGCCTGGAGTGAAGAGCTGGTGCGTATTGTCATTATCTATTCAACATTTGTGGGTGCCAGTGTGGCTGTCAAGCAAAGAGCAATGATTAAAATCGATGCTGTTGTACAGATTTTTCCCAGGCTTAAACCCGGATTGACATTTTATTCCAATATACTGATGCTTATCTTTGCCGGCATGATGGTTTACTATGGGTATCAAATGACCCATCTGCAGTTTGAGACAAGCCAGAAAACCATCATCATGCAGATTCCTCTTGTCGCTATATATACCATCATGCCTGCAATGGGCGTGATGGTATTTATCAGGACGGTTCAGGTAATGATTCAAGATTTTCGAACAAGCCACCCGAAATAGATAAAAGGGTTTATTTTCATGCAGATCAGCGATTTGATTATTCTATGTATTCTTCTGGGTTTTATGACAACCTATATTCCGGTTTTTTTGAGTTTGTTTTTTACATCAGCCATTGGGTTTGTCGTATTTCTGGATATTCCTCCTGATCTATTGGCACAGACACTTTTCCGGAGTCTTGATAAGTTTGCACTGGTGGTTGTTCTGTTTTTTATCCTTTGTGGTAATATCATGAGCAAAGGAAAAATGATTGAAAAATTGATCAACCTTGCCAATGCCCTGGTGAGCTGGCTGCCCGGCGGCCTTGGTATGGCCGGAGTCATTGGCTGTGGCCTGTTTGGTGCCATATCCGGATCGACAGTTGCCACAGTGGTTGCACTGGGTGGGTTCATGATTCCAGCCCTTATCAAGAATGGATATGATGAGGACTATACTCTGGGTCTTATGACCACCTCGCCCAACCTGGGGGTGATCATTCCTCCCAGTATCAGTATGATTTTTTATTCCATGATCAGCAATGTATCCCTTGAAGGACTTTTCATGACAGGGCTTATCCCGGGTATTATTATCATCGTCTGTGTCTGTTTTTATACCTGGCTTCTCTACAGAAAAAGAACGGATATCAACAGATTGCCTGCCCCAAATTTTAGTGAGTTATATGCTATTTTAAAGGAAGGGTTCTGGGCAATCATGCTCATTGTTATCATTTTTGGAGGCATTTTTTCCGGAATGTTTACAGCCAATGAGGCAGCAGTTGTTGCGTGTGTGTATGCTTTTCTGGTTGAGCTTTTTATTTTTAAGTCCATGGGGTTTAAAATAGTAAAAGAAATAACTGTCAGTTCTGCTGTAACCAGTGCCACCTTACTTTTGATTGTTGCATCAGCTACGTGTTTTGGTCGATATCTGACCTTTGAGAATATTCCCAACAGGGTTGCAGAAATTGTTGTGGCAAGTATCCAATCTCCCATTGTCTTTTTACTGGTCATGAATATTCTGTTGCTTATTATCGGTATGTTCATGGATATTATTTCAGCGACATTGATTCTGGGCCCGGTATTTTTGCCATTGCTCGGCCCATTTAATGTAGATCCCATGCATTTTGGGCTCATCATGACAGTAAACCTTGCCATTGGATACTGCACGCCGCCTATGGGGGTGAGTCTGTTTATAACCGGGTCGCTGGCAAAAAGGGATATTATTTATGTCACAAGGGCGGTATTGCCATTTTTGGCTATTCAGATCGGTGTGCTTTTCTTTTTAACATACTGCCCTGAAGTTGTACTCTTTTTGCCCAGGCTTTTGGGATATTTATAAAAAAACCAAGGCTTATGCACTTAACCTGACAAACAAAGGCGGGATTCAAAAGAAGTTGATTTCTTTTAATCCCGCCTTGTACTTGCTTCGCAGTGGAGCGTATGCTTCCAAAATTTTCAGATTTTCGGTCAGACACTAAATAGCAAAATTATTGAATTTATATGCCTTTGTCTATGATGTTCTTATCGTGTAACAGTCTTTCCTGGATACCCCTTGAGACCTCCCAGTTTTTCTCAAAATCATTCCAGAAATCTTTGTTTTCATCTTTCCAGTCTTTTCCAAATCGCTGGTTGAAAACATGCCCAAGTTTTTCAAAAAGAAGCTTCCAGGTGGGTCTGCCCTGGTTTTGTGCTCCCAGAAGTTCATTGATTAATAAGTCAAGCTCACTTAAATGCTCTTTGGAAAGATAGGAAATAGCTCCTTTTTTAATGGACTGCATCAGTGAATCCGGGTTCAGGGAATTGGCCGTCAGCATGACTGCCGGGATGTCTCTTTTTACGCATTCTTCTAAAAGCTTAATCCCGTTGACTCCCATAATATCCAGAATAGCAAGGTCATATCGGGTCTGGAGAATTTTTTCAGAAGCGGTCTCATAGTCCTGGGCAACGTCTACTTTTGCTTCATCCAGAATTTCCTGTATGGTTTCAATGACGTCCCATTCATCGTCAACAGCCAGTATATGTTTGCCTTTGAGAAAAGAATCGGTTTGTTTCATTTTTTTCTCCTTATCAAAAATATATAAAGGTATCAGCCTTATTTATCTTATAATAATTTTGTGAATACCTTTAATCGAGTTATGAATATTGCTTTTTATAGCTTTTTTCCTAAGTTTATTAATTAATTAAAATATCTTGAAAAGTCAAGCCATTACAGGTATTAAGAGGAAAAATGTCTTTTTAATTTTATTGTGTTAACAAAAAGAAAGACTTAACCTAATTTGTTCAAACAAAATATCTTTATTCGATTCCAAATAGGAGGACCATATGGTCAAATTTCTTGCCATATCTTCAAGCCCGGTAAAAAAAGGAAACAATGAGTATCTGACTTCTCACATGCTTGAAACGGCAAAACACTTGGGTTGTGATATACAATGTTTTAATTTGTCAGAAATAAAAATAGAGGAATGCCTTCATTGCAATGCCTGCATTGGAAAACAGAAACCGGGTAAATAGAGCTTAAAACCATAGGTGTTTTAAAAGGATAAAAAGATTGACGATGAAAGGGTGAAACTATATGTTTAGAAAAGTTTAATTTATGAAAAATATTTTTGATAGCCGGAGACAAGAGATATATGGATAAAATTGTCAGTTTTTCTGAGATTAAAATATTATCCAGGCAATACAAGGATGCTAAAAAAACAATTGTATTTACCAACTGATATCAAAATCTGTGAGTTTGAACATTTTAAAAATCATTCCAGTATTGTTCACGGCATATTTACAAGGGCAGGCGGAACAAGTACAGGCGCTTTTGATTCTCTGAATATCGGTATAAATTCAGGTGATGAGCTATTGGCTGTTGAAAATAACCGAAAGGTCATTATCAGAAAAATGGGGACAAAGCCCTTTGTTTTTTTAAACCAGGTGCATAAAAGTGGTATAAAGGTATTCAGAAAAGATGAAACAGATTTGTCAAAACAATTTCAATCCAATATTGAAACCTATACTGCTGATGCAATTATCACTGATGTGAAAGATGTGTTTATTGTCATCCAGGTGGCTGATTGCCAAGCTGTCATGCTGTATGACCCTGAAAAAAAAGTAATTGCAAATATTCATTCCGGGTGGCAGGGAAGTGTTAAAAATATTATTGGAAAATGCGTGGACAAAATGATCTTTGAGTTTGGCTGTCAGCCTGAAAATATCATGGCAGGCATTTCTCCTTCCCTTGGTCCCTGTTGCTCTGAATTTGTAAATTATAAGGATGAGATCCCGGAAAACTTGTGGAAATATAAAATTAAAAATAAAGATTATTTTAATTTCTGGAACATGAGTGCTGATCAACTGATGGATAAGGGTGTGAAAAAAGAGTGCATTGAAAATATGGAAATATGCACAAAATGTAATACAGACATGTTTTATTCTTTTAGGGGAGAAAAAACAACGGGCAGGTTTGCCTGTGTGATTTCAATGCAATAAAAGGAAGTATGAAAATGGAAAAAAAAGGCACTATTTTTTTGAAACACATGGAAAAAGCCGATACGATTCGTTTAACACAGACAGTAAAAGCCTCAGGGTGAGCTGCTAAACTGGATCCAGGGACGCTGGATCGAATTGTAAAGGGGCTTGTAATTAAACCTCACCCCAACCTGATCGTGGGTCTTGATTCTCCGGATGACGCCGGAGTTTATAAGCTGAATTCTGAAACAGCGCTTATCCAGACCCTTGATTTTCTGACACCAATAACGGATTCGCCATATGAATTCGGACAGATTGCTGCGGCCAATTCCTTAAGCGATGTATATGCCATGGGAGGAGAGCCCATTACTGTAATGAATATTGTTTGTTTTCCAAGCAATGATCTGTCCGAGGATATTCTTGCTGAAACCTTGAGGGGAGGGCTGGATAAAATTAACGAGTCTGGTGCTGTTCTGGTGGGCGGTCACTCCGTGGATGATCAGGAATTTAAATATGGGCTTTCCGTTACAGGGATTGTGCATCCGGATAAGGTTAAAACCAATTCTGCGGCTGCCACAGGGGATGCCATTATTTTAACAAAGCCTGTGGGAACTGGAATCATGTCAACTGCCATAAAAGCAAAATTGGCCACGGCCCAGAATATAAAAGAATCTGTTGCTGTAATGTCCATGTTGAACAAGACTGCAGCAGAGGTGATGTCACAATTTAACGTCAATGCCTGCACAGATGTTACCGGGTTCGGACTGGCCGGGCATTTGCTGGAAATGGCAAAAGGGTCAAAAAAAACTATTACGCTTTTTACCCGGAAAGTTCCCATGTTAAACAATGTTCTGGATTTTGCGCGCATGGGCATGGTTCCGGCAGGTGCCCATAAAAACCGCAAGTTTTTTGAAGAATTAACCCATATTGATGAAGCAGTTGACAGGGCAATGGTTGATCTGATGTTCGATCCCCAGACATCTGGCGGGTTACTTATCAGTCTGAATAAAAAAGATGCAAAAACCTGTGTGGAAAAAATGGAAACCAATGGCCAAAACGCCTGGATAATTGGCGAAATTAATAGTTCCAGCGATACAGGATTTTTAAGGTTAATTTAATGTTTTTTCACATTGACTTGAAATTCAGCATGTGTTATTTGCTTCCAAGGTAAATTGATCTATAAGGTCAGATGAAATGGCATAAAAAGGCTGAAGATGAAAAAAGAAACGGGCAAAACCATCAGAGAACTTGGATATTTTGCCAGCCTTGGTATGTCAGTGGCCCTGGCCATTTTTATTGGTTTTGGAATTGGGCTCTGGCTGGATAAGAAATTTGATACGGAACCTGTCCTCTTGCTTGTTGGATTGGCATTCGGCATTGCAGCCGGATTCAGCAACATCTACAGAGCAGGGCAAAAGGGAAAAAAGTATTAATGCAGGACCTGGAAAAGATAGTTGATTTTATAACAAAGTCTAACTGGCTGATTCTTTTGGTGGGAGGAATGATCGGCCTGATGATGACCCCGGTTAAATTTGCCATGGGTATCATTTTAGGCGGTTTGATTGTTGCTATTAATTTCCATCTTTTGAAGCGGACATTAAAAAAAATGTTTCATCCTGATATTGTATCAGAAAAAGGACGGTCTATTGTTGGCAATGTCATGGTTAAATATTATATTCGATTTGCCATAAGCGGGGTGTTGATTTTCCTGCTGATATCGAAACATATCGTTCATCCGGTAGGCCTTTTGGCAGGCCTTTCCATAGTTGTTGCAAGTGTATTTTTGGCTACAGCACTTGAATTAAAAAAAATATTCTTCAAGGAGGCAGTATAAAGTGGAACATCCATATTTGTTTATGACGTCATTGTTCGGAATATTTGGAATGGAAAAATGGGCTGCGACTCATCCGCATGTTACATATATGTGGCTGGCCATGGTCGTTTTGATTTTTTTAGGTTGGCTTGCAGGAAAGAGTATTACCATGGTGCCCAAAACTGCACAGAATGTATTTGAAGTTGTGATATCCGGTCTTGAAGAATTTATGGTCGGTATCACGGGAGAAGAGGGCAGAAAATCTTTTCCTTTATTATTGACCATCTTTCTATTTGTTCTATTGGGCAATCTGTTTGGATTGATTCCTGGATTTTATCCGCCAACGGCCCAGATCAATACCACAGTATCGCTGGCCATTATTGCAGTAACATGGAGTCATGTGATTGGCATTAAAATGCATGGGTTTAAATACATCAAACACTTTTTGGGACCCGTACCTGCCTTAATGCCCTTGTTTTTAATTATCGAACTTATTGGGCATATGGCACGCGTTTTGTCCCTGACCCTGCGTCTTTTCGGAAACATGATGGGTCATGAGCTTGTGGTGGGGATTCTGCTCATGCTGGCTGGCCCGTTTTTAGTACCGCTTCCGATTATGGCCATGGGTATATTGGTGGCACTGATTCAGGCAATTGTGTTTTTCTTGCTGCCCACCATGTATATTGCAGGGGCAATAGAAGAAGCGCATTAATAGGCAATAGCCTACACGTAAGGAGTTTTACGGGATTTGGAAGAAGCCCCGTTATTTTTATATTAATTTATTAAATTGTAATAAGGAGTAAAACATGGAATTTCTAGTTGGTAGTGTATGGGCAGCAGGTCTTGCCATCGGTATTGCAGCTTTTGGTTGCGGCATTGGTCAGGGTTTGGGTTTGAACGGCGCAATGGCCGGTATTTCAAGAAACCCTGAAGCAGCCGGTAAAATTCAGGTGAACATGCTGATTGGTTTGGCATTGATCGAGTCTCTTTGTATTTATGCACTTGTTGTTGCAATGATTCTTCTTTTTGTTCATCCGGCTATCGCTCCTGCTGTTAAAGCACTAGGTTAAGCCATACTGCTTAAATTAGGCGGATATCTGTAATAAAAAAGGGTGTAAGACATTTTGTTTTACACCCTTTTATTTTTTTGAGTGGTCCTACTCAAATCTGTCAATTTTGAAAATTGACTTATAAATTATGGAGTTCCTGGCTGCTGAAGACTTTAATATTGTTTTGGGCAAGAATTTTTAATGCCTTATCATGATCATCAAACCTAAAAATCATGATGGCGGTTTTGCCTTTTGGATTTGCAAACGCATACATGTATTCCAGATTGACTTCATTTTCGACAAAAGGGTCTAAAATTTTATTTAACCCGCCTGGCTCATCCTGCACTTCTACAGCCAGAACCTGGGTTTTCCCCACTTTAAACCCCTCTTTTTGTAATGCTTTTTCTGCTGCTTCATTGTTATCCACAATTAAGCGAAATACACCAAAATCAGTGGTGTCAGCAAGAGACAATGCTCTTATATTGACATTGGCATCCCTTAATATAGCAGTAACTTCTGCAAGCCTTCCTTCCTTGTTTTCAATAAATATGGATATTTGTTCAATAAACATGGTGGCAACTCCTTTTATTTAGTGTC
>CALGRI010000264.1 GCA_937880875.1 uncultured Pseudomonadota bacterium | reverse complement strand
AAAAAAAGTGGCGGGTGTTTCATTGAGCTGAAACAACCAGAAACGCGGTACTAAGGTACCTGTATTTGAATCCGGGTCAGTAAAAGCAAATATTTTTCCCCTCAGATCTTCCAGGGAATCATAAGAGCTGTTTTTTTGAACAATCAGATAACTTTGATAATATGGTTTCCCCCTGACAATGGGGGTGGCAAGGCCTTCGAACTCATATTTTTCCTGTTCATTCGCATAGGGGCCGGAACAGACAAAAGCCAGGTCAATCATGTGCTTCGGGAACAGTTCATTTACCTCCGAGTAAGTTTTGCGCTGGATTAAAACAATCTCATAACCCACTTCTTTACCAATATAATTTAACAGCTCTTCATAATATACGAGGGTTTCTTTTGGCGATATCATGGCAGCCACAGCTACCCTGAGCTGTTTGAGGTCTGATGTAGAGGCAGTTTGTATTTTTGATTCTGATTTCTCGCTCAGGTTTACAAACTTATAGTCATTGCTCTTTTCACACCCGGCAATCAGTGATGCACAGATAAAGATAACAGATAAAAACAAAGCGCAGTTATTTTTTTTCATATGCCTTTTCCCCAAAAGTATACAATTGTAAGCTAACATATGTGCGATGTGCAAATCATATGCCATGTTGCTGAATATGCTTAAATGCATCTTCTTTTTCATAAAACCTGTAAAAAATAGATTAAAAAGTAAATCTGTCTGTCTATATGGTGTCTGGTGCCTTTTGTGCTATCTATACAATACTATTTTTTGTTCGATTTTCGGATAACTATAACATACTGAAATAATATATTTATTATAGTATGTCAACATGTAATGTCCGAAATCCGGACGTTTGGTGCGAACCGATCAATACAGATACTGAATATGGCTATCCTGGGATTTGTGTTTGCATTAAAATTATTTAAAACTGTTTTTACATTGATCCCATGCCTGTTTCCCGTTTCTTTCATTATCGAAATGATACCTGAAAAAGTCTGCCTTTTAATTTTATGGCATACATGTTGCTCTGTATCACATTGTAGTATGACCGAATTTACATTAAAGCCACGATGAAAATAAGGTGGGGCAAGAGAATGGACAAAAAGGTGATCCTGATAAGCAGAAAGTCAAAGGAGCTAAGCCAGATAGATGCGGTCTTATCAAAACATAATTATAGGTCATACATAATTGAGAGCATCGAGAACCTGGACAGGGAACTGGCAGATATTTCCTGTAATTGCGCAATCCTGGATTTAGATTCCATCAGTATTGATAACCGGACTATCCGGGAATTAACCCTTCAATATCCCCATATCTATTTTTTGTGCATGTCCAGGGATCGATTTCATCCAGAGCTGAAAGATGCCATTTGCTACCATATCTATGCCTGTCTGACAAAACCTTTGGATTATGATGAACTGATTTACTGGCTCAGGTGTATTGATAATGATTCAAATTCAAATTTACCTGATAAAAATGATGAAGAAAGTTAATAGTAACCATTTAAACGGAGGGAAAATGGAAAAGAAAAAATCAATCTCCCTGATTTCTGATTTTCTGAAAAATAAAGGATTGTCTCGTCGATCCTTTATGAAAGCGACTGCAGCAACGGGCGCGGCTGTAACTCTTGGTGGCGGCATGCTGCCCCAGATGAAGGCTTTGGCGGCTGCATCAGCAGGTTCAGGAAAAGATCAGGGAACATGGCTTCCAGCGACTTGTCAGGGATGTACCTCATGGTGCTCAGTGCAAGTTTATGTGATTAACGGCAGAGCTGTTAAAGTGAGAGGGAATCCACACTCTAAAGTGAACTTGGGTGCCAGTTGTCCACGATCTCATTTAGCATTACAGCAGGTTTATGATCCGGATCGAATTAAAACACCCATGAAGCGGACAAATCCGAAAAAAGGTCGAAATGAAGATCCCAAATTTGTTTCTATCACCTGGGATGAGGCCCTTAACACCATTGCCGATAAAATAATGGAACTCCGCAATGATGGTGAGACGCATAAGTACATGCTGATGCGGGGACGTTATTCATATATGAGAGACATCCTATATGACAGAATGACAAAAATTATTGGATCCCCCAATAATATTTCTCACTCCTCCCTGTGTGCAGAAGCTGAAAAATTTGGACCCTACTATACTGAAGGGTATTGGGGTTACCGGCAGTATGATGTAACAAACGCTCGATACATTCTTTTATGGGGTGCGGATCCCCTGGCAGCCAACCGGCAGGTGTCCTATTACTCTAAAGTCTGGGGCGATGCCATTGATCGGGCAACCATAGCCATCGTTGAACCAAGGCTGTCTGCAACAGCCGCCAAAGCAGATGAGTGGCTTCCCGCAAAACCAGGAACAGATGGTGCGTTAGCAGTTGCGATAGCCCATGTCCTCTTAACAGAAGGACTTTGGTACAAACCGTTTGTGGGCGATTTTATCGATGGTCAAAATCTTTTTGTTAAAGACCAGCAGGTGGATGAAACACTTTTTGAAGAAAAATATACATATGGGCTGGTCAAATGGTGGAACCTTGAGCTTAACGATAAGACACCGGAATGGGCAGCCGAAATTATCGGCCTTCCGGTAGATCAGATCCGGCGGGTAGCAACTGAGTATGGGAAAGCGGCTCCCCATGCGATTTCCTGGCTGGGTGGTGGCCCATGTATGCAGGTAAGGGGCGGTTTCGCCTCCATGGCTGTCCATGCGCTTAATGGTCTCGTGGGAGCGGTTGATAATGTTGGCGGAACTCTTACTGCAAATAAAGAGTATACGAGTAAATTTCCAAAACCCGATGATTTCATGGATGAAATTGCCAAAAAAGGTAAAAAACATGGAAAAATTGATCATAGGGGAAGACTTCATTTTCCTTGTATATCAAGTGGGAAGCCCGGTGGCGGTGTAATTACCAATAATGCTGCGGAAGGGATACTTAACGAAGATCCCAATGAGATCAAAGTTGCCATTGCTTATATGAACAATTTTTCCTTTTCCGCACCCCAGCCTGAACGATGGGAAAGAGCGTTATCAAAAATCCCATTTTTGACTCATATCACAACAAATGCATCGGAATTTTCATGGTTTTCAGATATTTTGCTTCCGGATACGCATCATATGTTTGAAAAATGGGGATATGTTAAATCACATGGTAATGGGCACAGACATGTTACTTTGATGCAACCGATAATAGAAAATGTCTGGGACTATAAAACAGATGAAACTGAAATCCCATGGCTGATTGCAGAAAAGCTTGCTGAAAAAGGTTTTGATAATTTGCTGCGTCACTATAAAACCTATATAGATCCTGAAACCGGCAAAGAACCAGCCAATGAAAAAGAATTTGCTCTGTATGCATTGAAATATGCAACCCAACAACTCTGGGACCCTGCTCAATACAAAGGCGGTGACAAGTTCAACGGTTGGAAAGCTCTGGCGGAAAAAGGGGTTTGGAATTCAGAGCCTTATCCTTTTAAGAAGCGATGGGGTAATATGAAAACCAAGACAAAACAGTTCGAATTCTACAGTGAAACCCTTAAAGAAGCATTAGGAAAACATGCTGAAAACCATACAACAACCATAGATGAAGTTATGAAAGCCACCAATTATCTTGCCAGGGGTGAGATGGCATTTGTCCCGCATTATGAAGAGCCTTATATAATGGGAGATGAAAAAGATTATCCTTTTGTTCATGTCGATCATAAATCACGCCTTAATCGAGAGGGACGATCTGCAAATTGTAGCTGGTACTATGATTTTAAGGATATTGATCCCGGGGATGAAGCCTGGGATGACGTGGCAAAAATTAACCCCCTGGATGCAAAAAAAATAAATATAAAGAACGGGGATACGATTAAACTGTCATCTCCCTCCGGGAGCCTTGTCTGCACAGCAAAACTCTGGGAAGGTGTCCGTCCTGGAACTGTTGCAAAATGCTATGGACAGGGGCATTGGGTTTACGGCCGTCTTGCATCCAAGAAATTTGGAAAAGTACCACGCGGCGGAAGCAGTAACGACATCATTCCGGCACAATACGAAGCATTAAGCGGCGCATCGGCATATTATGCTGTGACCCGGATCAAAATTGAAAAGGTATAAGGAGGAATAAAAAATGCCAAGATACGCAATGGTCATAGACCTTCAAAGATGCGTCGGGTGCAGCGCCTGTAGTATTTCCTGCAGGAGTGAAAACAATGTACCTGACGGGATTTATTGGTCAAATAAAATTACAGAAACATCTGGGACATTTCCCAATGTTCGGTATCACTATATTCCGACACTTTGTAATCACTGTGAAAATGCACCCTGTGTAAGGGGGTGCCCAACCGGTGCAATGCATAAACTGGAAAATGGGATTACCATGCATAACCCTAAAAAATGTATTGGTTGTAAATATTGTGAATTCAACTGTCCTTATGGAGTCATCTATTTTAACTGGACCTATCCCCACAAATCCTGGAAAAATAATGAAAAGGTTCTGGAAGGGACAGCCTCACCCAAAGAAGAAGTTGCAAAAGTTGGTGGCAAAACCATACCCTATTATAACCCTGAAAGAGAAGACACACTTTCCGGGATTCGTCCAAAAGGTGTTGTAGAGAAATGTACATTCTGTGATCATCTGGTAAAAAGGGGCAAACTGCCAAGATGTGTGGACGCCTGTCCCGCAGATGCCAGGATCTTTGGCGATATGAATGATCCAAACAGTAAGGTCAGACAACTGCTGGGTAAGTTCAGACCATTCAGGCTGAGAGAACAGCTCGGAACAGATCCTCATGTATACTACATTAGGGATTTTAACCCTGCAAACTACCAGCCAAGCAAAGGAGGTATCTAATGAATCAGTCAAAAGCTTCAAACGGATTATTTTTTACCTGGCTCGGCCTTCTTGGTATTGCAATCCTTATCGGATTGTTTGCAGCCTTTAAGCTTCTTACAGAAGGCCACCACCTTTTTAATGCCAATGATGTTCTGATTTGGTCTTTGCCTTTAGGTGCTTATATCTATCTGGCCTTAACCAGTTCAGGATTGACTCTGCTTGCAGCAATACCTCTGGTATTTGGTATTAAAAGATACGAACCTATTGCCAAACGATTGATTTTCCTCTCGATAGCAGCCTTGCTTGGCGGTTTTATATCCATAGGCCTGGAGCTTGGAAATGTGTTTCATATGGTTTATATCATATTTTCACCGAACTTAAGTTCTCCTATCTGGTGGATGGGCGCTATTTATGGCCTTGAGCTGATTGTACTGATCTTTAAATTCCAAAGGATTCATGCGGGGGATTGGAGCAGTACCACAAGTAAAACACTAGGGAAAATATCGTTTCTTTGTGCTTTAATTGCTCCTTTGATGATCGGGTCGGTTTTCGGGCTCACAGAATCAAGGGTGACTTATTTTGGACCGGTTATGTCCATATATTGCCTTTTTATGGCTATATTGAGCGGTTCTGCACTCTGCCTTTTCTATAATTTGATTCATGCTCAGGTTACGGGTAATGGTATTTCAGAGGAAAAGGACTCCTTATTCAGGGAGTTAACAAGGATTTTCACAGGCGCTCTTAGTGCTGTTATTATTTTGACACTCATCAAGTTTTTTATAGAAGGATCAACGGTCATCCCTGAGGTTTTAAATTATCATAAATATGCACAGGCATTCGGCAGTGTTGCCGGTATGAATACAGAAGTTATTTTAGGATTGTTTTTGCCATTTATTTTAATTTCCATGCCAGGACTTCGCTACAATCAAAGTACAAGGATATTTACCTCCGCTCTTGTACTTTTGGGAACGCTTGCTATGCATATGGAAATTCTCTTGGCTGGCCAGAGCCGTCCGGTCGGACCAAAAGCAGAACAATTCCCTGATGTGATTTCCTATTTTCCAAGCATTTGGGAGTGGTTTGTTTTTATGTTGTCAATTGCTGTCATGTTGCTTTTGTTCTCCTTGGGAGAAAGGTTTTTGAAATTAGAGTCAAAACCTGCTTAACCATTAAACACAGCTTTTTATAAGCTTGGCCTGTGGCTGATTTTTTCATCCGGTTTAACCACCTTCCCCGGATGAAAAAATCAGCATTTATCCAAAAGATCAGATAGTAAGGTAATAAAGGAGAAATTGAATGGATATTCAAAATATTGTATCCCAGGAAACAGCAAGACAGGATATCTACAAAAGTTTGGCAAATTGTTATCGGTTGCCGGAAGAAGTCATTTTCACGGATCTGGCGACCTTGTCAGATCAGTTGTCAAATTTGAATTCAGAGGCGGCATCATATATAAATCGTATGCTGACTGAACCGGATCAAAGTTGCGACCTTGAACTGTTACGAATTGAATTTACAAGACTTTTTATCGGGCCTTATAGTTTGCCGGCACCTCCATATGGATCTGTCTATATTGAAAAAGAACGCAAGGTCATGGGTGATTCAACTATAGATGTCCAACAAAGATATCAAAATTTTGGATTGGATATCTCCAAATATTTTAAAGAAGTACCAGACCATATTACGGCTGAACTTGAATTTATGTTTTTTTTAACTTATAAAGAAATTGAAAGTATTCGATCCAATGCACCCGAGCAGGCACAAGAGATGCTATTACATCAAAAATCGTTTCATAACGACCATTTAAATATATGGATACCCGATTTCACCGATTGTGTGATTGAGCATGCCGGAATTGAATTTTATCGTAATCTTGCAAAAGCCACCAGGGTTTTTATTGCAGAAGATTTTGAGTACCTGAAAAATGTTTCTATTTTAGCAACCCAAGGCTAAAGGATACGAATGGAATCTTTTGAAGCTTTACTTGAAGAATCGGCTAAAACACATGGGCATCTTTGCCCGGGCCAAGTCGTAGGTGTTCGGATGGCGATGTTAGGGTGCAGACTCATAGGTCTTGATAATCCAAAAAGTCGAGAACAAATTAAAAAGCTTCTTGTTTATGTCGAAATGGATCGATGTACGGCAGATGCAGTGGCTTATGTTACGGGTGTAAAACTCGGGCGAAGAAGCCTGAAATTCATGGATTATGGTATTATGGCAGCAACTTTTATTAATCTGACTACAGATAAATCATTTCGAATCATTTCTACAGAAGAATCCAGGGATCTTTCCGATATATATGCACCCGAAGTGGCCCAAAAATCTCAAAGGCAACTTTTAGCTTATAAAAGAATGCCGGACAGTGTTCTTTTCAGGGTTCAAAAAGTTCATGTGAACATTAGTAAATTTGATCTTCCAGGTCCTACAAAACAAAAAATAACATGTGGTCAATGTGGACAGATTATTCGTGACGGCAGAGAAATTGAAAAAAATGCTCAACCGCTTTGCAAACCCTGCAGTGGAAATTGTTATTTCTCACACGCAATGGAAATTTCCTGGCCTGGAATGAACTGGTCTCCATTGGATGAGAAAAATAGTAATGCTCAATCTGGGCTTAAAAAAGGAGTTGCCCTGAACAACCCCCTATAGAGTTGATCCCTATAGGGTATTAATAAAGGAGAGTCTAACGTGTTTAAAAAAATCCGTGTCCAAGATGCTGTTGGTGAAACCCTAAGTCATGACATTACTGAAATCAGGCCGGGTGAATTTAAAGGAGCTGCTTTCAGAAAAGGCCATACCGTATGTGATGAAGATATCTGTCATTTGCAGAAGCTTGGGAAAAATCATCTTTACCTGATCGATCTTGAGAAAGATGAAATTCATGAAAATCAGGCGGCGGCTATCCTTGCAAAAGGATTGGCAGGTCCAGGTATTACATGGAAAGATGATCCCAAGGAAGGTAAAATATGCCTTTATGCCAAAACCGATGGATTATTGGTTGTGGATAAAGCAAATCTGGCTGCATTTAACATGGTTGATGAAGTCATGTGTGCGTCCCTGCACAGCTATACCCTGGTCAAAAAAGGTCAGCAGGTCGCTGCCACCCGAGCCATCCCCCTGGTAATGAACAGAACACCTGTTGAGCGTGCTGCATCCATTGCCCAGCAGAATGGGGGGACTGTTTTTGTCCATCCACTTAAAAATTCTAAAATTGGTATTGTTATCACAGGCAATGAAGTCTTTAATGGTCTTATAGATGATAAATTTGCTCCGATATTAAACAAAAAAATTGTGGAACTCGGGTCGACCGTATCAGAAATTGCGTTTGCACCTGATGATGAATCCCTTATTCAACAGGCTATTGAGAAACATATTGATAATGGCTGTGACCTTATTCTGTTAAGTGGCGGCATGAGTGTTGATCCTGATGATGTTACGCGAAAAGGTATACAAAAGGCCGGGGCCAGTGAAATGCATTATGGTGCCGCTGCCTTGCCGGGTGCCATGTTCATGGTGGCTTATATTGGAGGAATTCCTATTTTAGGGGTCCCTGCCTGTGGACTTCATCACAAGGTGACTGTTCTGGATCTGATTCTGCCAAGGGTCTTAATCGGTGAGCACATCGGGAAAAAAGAACTGGCCTTTATCGGGCATGGCGGTTTATGCATGGATTGTCCTGAATGTACTCATCCCCATTGTCCGTTTGGCAAAGGAATGTAAGATTAAACCAGAATGATTTAAAGGTCTATGTATGAAACGTCTGGTTATCGAGGCAAAGGAAAAACAATTACAGAAGTTCAAGCGGATGAAACACATACATTGACAGAGCATGCTGGAACTGTACCCGGCAACTGAGGCA
>CALGRI010000263.1 GCA_937880875.1 uncultured Pseudomonadota bacterium | reverse complement strand
AAAAAAACCGGTTTTCCAGGAAAGCTGCTTTCTGAATATGTTTTGCTGGATGATCTACCGGCAGTTACCATGAAAATAATGAATTTTTCTGATTAATTCATTGACTTAGATCAAGTTTTTCAAATTTATTGATCTAAAGCAAGTATCTTTTTTGACGACAAATTTATAGAAGAGTTTGAAGAAACCATGTCCCATTTTGAGGACCCTGATTATTTTGATATCAGTCCCACCTATTCTTCAGTATACCACAAGTTTTTAGACATTGATCTTACGGACAGGCCGGCAATAAGGGGGCAGCTTGAGGGTCCTGTCAGTTTCGGATTTAATATTCTGGATCAGGATGACCGCCCCATATTGTTTGACGATACGATCAGGCCGTTTATGTTCGAAATCATGGCAAAACGGATAAATGTCCAGTTAAAAAGATTGAAAGAAAAAAACACCAATGCATTTATGTTTATTGACGAACCCGGTATGCAATTCATTTTTTCGGCCATGTCCGGATACGGAGAACAAAAAGCCAAAAAGGATCTGGATTTGTTTTTTTCCACAATTGATTCCCCCAAGGGGATACATCTTTGCGGCAACCCGGATTGGGATTTCCTTTTAGGGATGGATATGGATGTGTTGTCATTTGATGTTTATACCAATGCCGAGATTTTTTCATCCTGTACCCGTTCTATTAAAAGTTTTTTGGACAGGAACGGAATATTGGTATGGGGAATCGTTCCAACCGGTATTGAAACGTTTGAAAAAGAAAACCTTGAGTTGCTTGCCTTTAAGCTGAAGACCATCTGGAAGGCATTAACCCAAAAAGGTATCCCATTGGAGCAGATTTTGAATCAAAGCTTGATATCTCCTGCCACCTGCTGCCTGGTCAATCAGGACAAAGAGAAAACCGTTGAAAAAGCCTTTGAATTGACAAACAGGCTTTCCCATAATCTCAGAGAGCAGTATGGGGTGATATGATTCGTTTACAAAAGGATTGCGTTAAATGCCATTTTGTGGTACCAGAAAAAAAGACCTATCTTAAAATAATTCCTGGAAACACACTTGGGAACAAACAAAGGAAAGACAATGCCCATATTCAGCTTTCTTGCCTATCCTGAAAAAAATATGAAAGATCAATTGATCAGGGATCTTTCCCATATGGACTATTGCGAGGTAAAAGCATCAGAGAATCAGGATGTTTTGATCCTGTTGACGGATACGCCGGATGAAGAGACCAATAAGGACCTTATAGCTGCCATCAAGGAGATAAAATCCCTGCAGTCTTTAAGCATGACCTTTGGACATACAGATTTGTAACCTGACCCACAATCAAGGAGCCGTATATGACAATTACCAGACGAGAGTTTATCAGGGCAATGGCCTTGAAGAGTGCGGCCGTAGCTGCTGCAACCATGTTTCCGGGGATTAGTTTCGCCGGCTGGAACCCCACGGACCTTCCGGCGGATTCCATTGTATGGAGTAAAACCCCGTGCCGCTTCTGCGGAACCGGATGCGGCCTTCTTGTTGGTGTATCAGGACAAAGAGCCGTTGCTGTAAAGGGTGACCCCAATTGTTCCGTCAACAAAGGACTGTGCTGTATCAAAGGGTATCATTCCATACAGATCCTGTATGGGAAGGACCGGTTTACAACGGCCTATGTCAGAAAGAACGGCAAGATGGTTCCCACACCCATTGAAGAAGCTCTGGATATTGTGGCAGAACAGATGAAAGCATCCATTGAAAAAAACGGCAAGGATTCCGTGTCTATCTATGGGTCGGGCCAATGGTCAATTCCGGACGGATATGCGGCTTCAAAATTTTTCAAGGGGTGTATTGGAACCAATAATGTGGAAGCCAATGCGAGGTTGTGTATGGCCAGTGCCGTGACCGGATGCCTGACCTCTTTTGGCCTGGACGAACCCATGGGGTGCTACGAAGACATTGACAATGCAGATGTGTTCATCACCTGGGGGAACAATATGGCAGAAATGCATCCTGTCCTTTTCTCCAGGATGCTGGCCAACCGCAAATCAAAAACCGATGTCCGGATTATTGATCTGACCACCCGGTCCACCCGGTCCAGTCTGGCAGCGGATAAATCCATCCTGTTCAAGCCCCAGTCCGATCTGGCCATTGCCAATGCCATCTGTTATGAAATCGTGAAAAACAACTGGGTGAATCAGGATTTTGTCGCAAATCATGTTTCATTCCATAAAGGGAAGACCAATATCGGGTATGGCACAGAAGATCACTTTGCCTTTTCTGACAAAGCTGAAACGGTTGATTTTGAGGCTTTTAAAATTTTTCTTGCAGACTATACCCCGGAGGCGGCAGAGAAAATTTCCGGCGTGTCTGCCGAAGATATCAAATATCTGGCCGCCCTTTACGGGGACCCGGATAAACGGGTGACCTCCTTTTGGACCATGGGCATGAACCAGCATACACGAGGCACCTGGATCAATAACCTGGTCTATAATATCCATCTTTTGACGGGCAAAATTTCAACTCCGGGCAACAGCCCCTTTTCCTTGACGGGCCAGCCCAGCGCCTGCGGTACGGTAAGGGAGGTCGGGACACTGACCCATAAACTTCCCCACGGGGTGGTGATGAATGAGGAAAACCGGAAAATGGCGGCAAAAATCTGGGGGGTGCCGGAAACCAATATTGATCCCAAACCCACTTACCACACAGTTGAAATGTTCAGGGCCCTGGACCGGGGAGATATCAATTTCATGTGGATACAGGTCACCAACCCCATGGTCACCATGCCCAATCTGAAACGCTATCGTGAAGGCGCCCAAAAAGATGGCCGGTTCATTGTGGTATCAGAGATCTATCCCACGCCTACCTCTGATGTGGCAGATGTTATTCTGCCGTCAGCCCTGTGGGTGGAAAGGGAGGGCTTTTTCGGAAATTCCGAGAGACGGACCCAGCACAACGATCAGCTGGTGCCCAAACCCGGAGAAGCCATGTGCAACACCTGGCAGCTCATACAGGTGGCAAGGCGCATGGGGTTTGAAAAACAGTTCCCATGGAAGGAAGAGACCTATATTGAAGATATCTGGAATGAGTATATCAAATTCCATGACAGTCCAAAACACCGCATGGCATCCTATAAGGTCCTGAAGGAACGATCCGGTGTCCAGTGGCCCTTTGTGGATGGAAAGGAAACGCGCTGGCGGTACAATGGTAAATATGACCCTGCCTGTAAGGATGATACCTGGGATTTTTACGGCAAACCCGATCACAGGGCCTGGGTCTGGCTGAGGCCATACGAGCCGGCGGCTGAGTCTCCCGACACGGAATACCCGTTCTGGCTCAATACTGGTCGGGTTCTGGAGCACTGGCACACAGGGTCCATGACCCGTCGGATTCCCATCCTTCATAAGGCCGTTCCCGAATCCTATGTGGAAATCAATCCTGAAGATGCCAAAATTCTGGGTGTGGTCACCGGCAGCAAGGTCAAGATATCCTCCAGACGGGGAGCCATTGTCATGAAAGCCAGTATCAACGGCCGGGGAAACCCGCCCGAAGGCATGGTGTTTGTGCCTTTTTTTGATGAAAGTTACCTGATCAATGAGGTGACACTGGATGCGTTCTGCCCCATATCCAAGCAACCGGACTATAAAAAATGTGCGGTAAAACTGGAGAAAGTCTAATGGAAAAACCAGATTATAAACCACAGCATAAAATCGGCAAATTGTTTTTATTGTTTGCAATGATGGGTGTCATTGCCTTGCCGATCATCGTTTTCAAGGCCTTTTCCGTCAGCACGGGAGAGGCGCTTGCAACGGCTAACAAAGCACCAAGTCTGGATTTTGACCACAATGCCGGACAGCTTTTTGGAACCTATAACACAACAACGGCTGCCTACATGGAGGGCAATTCCACGGCCCGCACCCTGAATTATTATTATTCCCTGCGGCAATATCCCGGCTCTCCTCCTTTTGTTCCCCATGACAGTGTCGTTGAAAAAGGTGTTGAGCAAACATGCCTTTCCTGCCACGAAAAAGGCGGGTTTGTGCAGGCATTTGACCGGTTTTCGCCCGTAACCCCCCATCCCCAGCACACCTATTGTGGCCAATGTCATATGAAAACGGTGACCCAGGATCTTTTCAGGGAAAACGACTGGACAAGTGTTCAGGTGCCAAAGCTTGGCAGATCGGCATTGGCAGGCTCTCCACCTCCCATTGCCCATGCCCTTCAGATGAGGGAAAACTGCATTGCCTGCCATGTGGGTCCCGGAACAGTGGTGCCCATAAGAGTGGAGCATCCCATGAGGGGAAACTGCAGACAATGCCATGTCCCGGAAGAGACCAAATCACTTTTTTCCAGAGATGACAGAGGATAATAAAGAGGTGGTATGAAAAAATCAAAATTGATTAGATACTCTTTTTACCCGATTCTTTTTTGTCTTATCCCGGGAGTTTTCATCCTTTTTTCCTGTTTGCCCGCTTTTTCAGGTGAGGCAGGCCTGGCATCCAGGATTAAGAATGCAACCCAGAAAATGGATAAAAAAAATCAGGTTGAAGCAAGTATTCCTAAAATGAAACATATTATTGCGGTAAATGTGGAAGACCAGGGCGGAACCTTTTTTACAAAGGCGCGTAAAGTTGAGATCAATCGCTTCAAGTGCAGTGCCTGCCACAACAACAAATCCGTTGCCATTGACAATGCCGCCAGAATTTCCCATGCCGACATTCAGGTGGTTCATGGCAACAAGGAAAAATCACTTGCATGTAACACCTGCCACAGTGAGAAGGATCGGGATTTTCTAGTGGCTGGCGAGGGAACAAAAATTGATTTTGATCATGTCTATGATATGTGCGGCCAGTGTCATTTCAGGCAGAAAAAAGACTGGATCGGGGGGGCACATGGAAAACGTGTGACCTATTGGGCCGGAGAAAGGGTGGTAGAAAACTGCACCTCCTGCCATAACCCCCATTCTCCGCGGTTTGAAAAACAATGGCCCAAAACATATTCCGTTCCGTTAAAATAGACAAGGAAGATCTTATGGATTCTGATAAACCCAAAAAAATAAACCGCAGAGCCTTTATTAAAGGCGCCGCATCCACAGCCATTGCCGGTGGTGCTGCCGTGACGGCGGGTTGCAAAGGCAAAGGGCTTCTGGGAAGCTCTGAAGCCTTTGCTCTGGAGTTTCAGGAATATTTTAAAACGCATTATCGCCTGATGACCCAGATAGAAAGGGAAAAAACGGTTTCCCGGCTGGAACGGATAGCCCGGCTGAAACAGGACATGGATATTAAAATCGATACCACGGGACCTTCTGAAAAGGTTCTGTATGGGTATGCCTTTAATGTCACGCGGTGCGAAGGCTATATGGAATGCGTCCAGGCCTGTGTCAAGGAAAACAATCTGGATCGAAAATCCAATACCCAGTATATCCGGATTTTTGAAATGGAACACGGACAGATGTCTCCGGATCAGGGGGATGGCAAATATTTTCACATGGTGCCCAAAGAGGGACATTTTTACATGGGTGTGCAGTGTTTTCAGTGTGACAATCCTCCCTGTGTAAAGGCGTGTCCCACCAAAGCCACCTGGAAGGAGCCAGATGGCATTGTGGTGGTGGATTATGACTGGTGCATCGGATGCCGGTATTGCATGGCGGCCTGTCCTTACTGGGGAAGACGTTTTAACTGGAACCAGCCTCAAATACCCAGAGAGGAGATCACCAGAAAACAGCATTATCTGGGCAATCGTCAGAGGGTTCGGGGCATGGTGGAAAAATGTACCTTCTGCATCCAGAGAACGCGAAAAGGAAAACTGACGGCCTGCGCAGAGGCATGCCCCACAGGGGCCAGGGTTTTTGGCAATCTCCTGGATCCGGACAGTGAGATCCGGTTTGTTCTGGAAAACAAAAAGGTTTACCGGCTCAAAGAGGATCTGGGTACGGAACCCAAATTCTGGTATTTTATCGATTAATCAGGTTAGGAAGATAGAGATGAAAAAAGAGACAACACTAAAAAATGGGGTATCCTTTATCAAAGATATCCTTTTATGGAACCTTTCCGGTTCCATTGGATACCAGATCTATTTGTGCATCCTGATCTGTCTGATGCTCACGGGTGTTTACGGGTATGTTGTTCAGTTCAAGCTGGGTCTTTCGGCCACAAACATGTCAAATATCGTATCCTGGGGGTTTTATATCTCCAACTTCACCTTTCTTGTCGGTGTTGC
>CALGRI010000262.1 GCA_937880875.1 uncultured Pseudomonadota bacterium | reverse complement strand
TCACGAATGGTTGTGCCGGCTGCTGTAACAATGAAAAAAGTCTCATCATCAAGCTTTGTTATGGTGACATCTGTTTCAAACCCACCCCTTTCATTTGTCATGGGTGTGTAAACCACCCTGCCCGTTTCAACATCCATGTCATTGGTACAAAGGTATTGCAGAACTTTTTGGGCATCACGGCCCTGCACCAGAAGATTGCCCATGGAGCTCAGGTCATACATGCCCACCCCATGCCTGACGGCCAGATGTTCCTGTTTCTGAAATGGCAGCCAATTGGGTGACCGCCAATCATATTTATGGACAGGTTCCACACCTTCAGGTGCAAACCAATCTGCTCTTTCCCATCCAGCTATCATGGAAAAACAGGCCCTGTTTTCCTTGAGCCGGTCATGGATCGGTGAACATATAACAGATCTGGCCGTTGTTCTCTGGCGGTTTGGATAATGGTGTTCATAAAGAATACCAACAGATTCAATCACCCTGTCATGGAGGTATCTGGCATTGCTCTGCCAGGGAAAATACCGGCGCACATCAACGGGCCAGAGCTGTTCCTCGGGATACCCTTGTGAAATCCACTGGGCAATGGCGCGCCCCGTACCTGCTGAACCTGCAATGCCAACTGAGTTCATTCCGCATCCCACAAAAAAGTTTTTAACACCAGGAACTTCACCCACCATAAAGGCATTGTCCGGTGTAAAGCTTTCAGCACATACTTCCAGATGCCTTATCTGGGCATCTTCCAGAGCAGGAAAGCGTTCAAGACCACAATTCATAAACACCTCAAACTGATCCCAGTCTTCAGCGAGTTCAGTAAATTTCCAGTCTTCGGGAATTCCTTTCATACCCCAGGGCTTGGCAATTTTTTCAAAGCCGCCCAGGAGGATTCCGCCGGATTCCTCTTTAAAATAGGTGACACCATCAAAATCACGCACAGTGGGAAAATTTTTTTTCAATCCCTTAATGGGCAGGGTTATGGCGTGCATGTGTTCTGCCGCATGAAGGGGGATACTGACATTTACCATTCGACCGATATTTCTTCCCCACATGCCGGCACAATTAACCAGATACTGGCATTTGACCGGCCCATGCTCGGTTTCAACCCCCGTGATCTCTCCATTAACTGTTTTTATGTCTGTCACCTTGCAGTTTTCAACTATTACAGCCCCACCCATTTTAGCGCCCTTGGCAAGTGCCTGGGTAGCACCGATGGGATCAACCTGACCATCATTGGGAAGATAGAATGCTGAAATAAGACCTTTTGCGCTCATTCCCGGAACCATGTCTTCTGCTTCCTTAAGACTGATTTCATGCATATCAATACCAAAGGCCTTTGCCATGGCAGCACCCCGAAGCCATTCCAATCTCCTGTCTTCTGTCTGGCAGACACCTATTGCACCGGTTCTGACAAAATATGGGTCCACACCAGTCTCTTCTCCAAGTTTTGAATAAAGTTCAGATGCATATTTTGCAAGGTTTGTCATCTCCTGATTCTGGCGCAATTGTGCCAGCAACCCGGCCGCAGCAAAAGTTGTCCCGCAACCCAACTCTTTTCGTTCCAGCAAAAGAATATCCTTGAATCCCATTTTGGTTAAATGATAGGCTGTACTGCACCCCACGATGCCACCGCCGATAATAATGATCTGAGCCTGATCCGGTAATTGTGCTGCCATTGAAACCCCCATAAATATTTATTTATAAAAAATGTATCTGCTTTTAATTTAAACTTTAAAGCAACAGGCGTACCAAGAGAGTCATTAATGTTCTATCGTATTTAGTCAAAAGATAATAGTGGAGAATAACCCTTAAAAAACAATGCCTTGAATTATGTGTATGAAATATAAATACAATTATACCCAAAATAATCATCCATAATACATAGGGCCTTATGGTATATTGCATTTCAAAAGGATAAAGTGACCCATAATTGCATCACTTGTTCATTTCTCATGCATTTTGTTGACCATATTTCCGGTAAACCTTTCTGAATGACATCTTGAAACGCCTTGTCAGATACCTGTTCAAGCCTTGCCAGGGCTTTTATCCAGATATGCTTTTTATATCTTAGCCTTGTTCAGATCGTGTTTTAAAGATTCTTTTTGCACTGTTAAGGGAATGTCGGTTAATAAAATCAGATCATTCATCAGAAAAGACTGCCATTTCA
>CALGRI010000261.1 GCA_937880875.1 uncultured Pseudomonadota bacterium | reverse complement strand
GTTGTGCAAAATGCAATAAAACAGAAAAACTAATTCAGGAAGTCATTAAGGAGACTGGAAGTGACGCCACTGTGGAAAAAATCACGGATATGATGAAGATTGCATCCTATGGTGTTTTTGGCACTCCATCTGTCATTATTGACAATGAGGTGAAATGTACCGGCAAAGTACCCAAAAAAAATGATATTAAAGCTTGGCTGAACTATTGATACTATATGATTAATAGAAAAACTATTGACTGACTATATGGGAAAGTTCAATCTATATATACAAACAAAAGGAATGGTTTTAAAATGCAACGCACGGTATTTCAACTGCATCTGAATGAAGTTGTCCGACAGGCTTTTTTCATACTATTTTTGTCCGTGGTCATCGGGTTGGTTGTAAACATGATTCGTCCTGAATCAATTCCCATCATTGCAGACTGGTCAACAGAAAATCGGCTGACTTCGGATAGTGGTGAAACGCTTATCATACCACTCTCACTTGCAAAAGCACTTTTTGAAAAAAATGAGGCTGTTTTTATGGATGCCAGGGATAAGAACCAGTTTGAGTTGGGTCATATCAAAGGGGCAAAAAATTTACCCTGGCATGCAGTTGATGACTATTTTATGAATATCGCACAGGATTTGCCTAATGATACGGTTATCATCACCTATTGCGATGGCGAGTCCTGTGATTTGAGTCACGATCTGGCGCTGTTTCTCAAGAAGATGGGGTTTAACCGTGTCAAAATCCTTGTGAATGGCTGGTCAGTCTGGCAGGAAATGAATCTACCGGTTGAGGGGAGTTCATATGAAAACTGAGCTTAAACCAATCCTTGAAACTATACTGAGATAAAAAATGAAGTGCCAATTTTATAAAAGGAGTTTTGGAAATGACTAATACCAAAGATGCACAATCATACAAAATCGGTATTGTTTATCATTCCATCAGATTAATTCTTGCCGGTGTTTTTATTTTTGCCAGTATTGATAAAATTCTTCACCCCCAGGCATTTGCCCAGGCTGTATTTGATTACCAGGTGTTACCTGGCTCTTTGATCAACCTGGTGGCTTTGATATTGCCCTGGATTGAACTATTAGTGGGGGGAAGTCTTTTGATGAATCTTTGGATGTCTGGCGCTGCATCCATTGTTGCCATCTTAATGAGCATCTTTGTGGGCCTGATTTTTTTTAATCTTGCTAGGGGACTTGATATCAGCTGCGGCTGTTTTTCAACGAATTCTGATGGAAACCCCATGACCAAATTAACCATGTTCAGAGACATCTTTTTTTTATGCCTGGCATTTTGTCTTTTAATATTAACTATTTATAAAAATAATATTAGATACAAGACCCAATAAAATTTATATTTCAGAAAAGATCACAAATTAAATATTTTGAGGATTAACCCGATTTTATAAGACTGATAAAAAATCACACCGGAAATACCCCCCATTGAAGTGAAAAATGAAACAACAAAAGCAGTAAAGAAAATAATGACCAGTTTGCAAATTGCCACGTAGCTCCTGGAAAATAATCCTATTTCTTGGAACTCGTGTATTGCTTGACAAAACCAAGCTCCTATTTTATTCATATATTTAAACAGGGACCATTTTTAGAGGAATACAATGATCACCTCCATCATCCTGAAAAAACTTCGGACAGCATTTACTGATCTTTTGCCCATTATTCTGGTGATCGCTTTTTTTCAGATTGTTGTCTTAAAACAGCCATTACCGCAAATGGGAGAAGTCATTTTTGGTGCTCTTCTTGTGGTGGCCGGTCTTACTCTGTTTGTTCAGGGGTTGGAAATGGGCCTGTTTCCCATTGGTGAGTCAATGGCCCATGCCCTGGCCAGGAAGGGCAGTCTTTTCTGGCTCCTTTGCTTTGCCTTTGCCTTAGGGTTCTCAACCACAGTGGCAGAGCCTGCCCTCATTGCTGTGGCCTGGGAAGCAGCAGAGATTGCCGGCCAGGGGGGTCTTATTGACCCGAGCCAGGAATCTTTAAAACAATATGCCCTTGGACTTCGCATGTCTGTGGCTTTTTCCGTGGGACTTGCTATTCTTATCGGTGTTATGCGTATCATCCGGGGTTGGCCTATTCATTATCTGATCATCGGCGGTTATGTTGTTGTGATGCTTATGACCATCATTGCTCCGAAAGAGATTATTGGTATAGCCTATGATGCCGGCGGAGTAACCACATCCACCATCACTGTACCCCTGGTTGCAGCTTTGGGAGTGGGACTGGCCTCATCCATCAGAGGACGAAGCCCTCTTGTGGATGGTTTTGGTCTTATTGCTTTTGCTTCTCTTCTTCCCATGATCTTTGTCATGGGTTATGGTCTTATAATTTTCGGGTAAAAGGGGCAGATTTTCATGGAATTCATATATGATTTCAGCAAAATATTGCTTGCCACCTGTAGAGATGTTCTGCCGATCATTATTTTAATTGTCAGTTTTCAGCTTCTGGTTCTGCGCCAGCCAATTCCCCATCTGCGTCGTCTCATTGTCGGTGGTGTCTATGTTGTTATTGGCCTTGCCCTGTTTCTGGCAGGACTTGAAAAAGCACTTTTCCCCCTGGGGAATATAATGGCGACTCAGTTGTCTGATCCTGCCTTTATTTATGGGGCAGGAGAAGTTGTTACCCAGGCAGACTGGAAGGCCTATGGATGGGTGTATCTTTTTGCGGCCATGATCGGCTTTGCAACCACCATTGCCGAACCATCTCTCATTGCCGTAGCGTTTAAAGCCAGCGAGGTATCTGCCGGCACGATCAAACAATGGGGGTTAAGGATCACTGTTGCCATAGGGGTCGCGTTTGGCATAAGCCTTGGAACATTTCGTATTATCACTGGCACCCCGCTTTATGTATATATTCTGGTGGGCTATATGATTGTTATTGTCCAGACCATATTTGCCCCCAAAAACATCATTGCTCTGGCCTATGATTCCGGCGGGGTTACCACTTCAACAGTTACAGTGCCTTTGGTGGCAGCTCTTGGCCTTGGGCTGGCTTCCACCGTGCCTGGACGGAATCCTGCCCTGGACGGTTTTGGCCTTATTGCCTTTGCCAGTCTTTGCCCCATTATAACAGTTATGGGTTATGCTCAGTTAATGCACTGGCGTACTAAACGTAAAACATAATTTATGGAGAAAACTAATGCGCTTTAAACTTATTTTAGCTTCGGTAAAGGCAGATATAACGGACGGTATTGTTGATGCAGCAAAAGAGGCAGGAGCAACAGGAGCAACCATCATACCGGCCAGGGGAACTGGTATCAAAGAAGCGAAAACTTTTTTTGGCCTATCTCTGGAGGCACAGACCGATATTATCATGTTCCTTGTTGAAGAGCATCTTATTGCCCAAATTTTGGAAGCTATAAAAAAAGCAGG
>CALGRI010000260.1 GCA_937880875.1 uncultured Pseudomonadota bacterium | reverse complement strand
CCATTCGGCATAAATATTTTAATGCTCGTAACACTCGAACAAAAGATAATCTGCGAAAACAGGACACGCAACTCAGGAATAATCTACTTGAATTATTAAAGCATCACCTGAAAAAAGAGGCTGAAACAAGCATCAAAAATGATAAAAGAAATCAGGAAATTTCCCATTATACGAAACTGATTAAACGGAACGGGCAAAAAGATAATTATTTGAAAGAAATCACACGGCTGGAAACAGAGCTGAACTCTTTAGAAAAATCATACCAATCTGTTAACAATGAAACTTCCCGCCAATTAGCAAGCTGGTATCCGTACGATCAGAACAACCGGGCTATCTTTTTTGACAGCGAATGGATGTACGGCATAACAGGCGGATTTGATATTATTATCGGTAATCCTCCTTATGTACAAATACAGAAATTTAGCGGCAAACAAATTCAAAAAGACTGGGCAGCACAAAATTATAAAACCTTTGTTAAAACAGGAGATATCTACTCCCTATTTTACGAAAAAGGGAATATGCTGCTTAAACATGGCGGAGTGCTTGCCTTCATTACATCCAACAAATGGATGCGATCGAATTATGGCAAAAAAACAAGGGAATATTTTACACAACATACAAAACCGATAACACTGATTGATTTTAGCGGATACAAGGTGTTTGAAAGTGCCACAGTTGATACCAATATTTTGGTTTTTCAAAAAACAAAAGCAGATGCAAATCCAAATAAAAAAATCCCCCCTCTACTTGCCTGCACCATAGGAAAAGATTTTTCAGCGGCTACCGATATTGCAGCATACCTTGGAAAAAAAGGGGTTTCTCTTGATAACCTTACCGAGGATAGCTGGATAATATCCGATATAGAAGAATTTGTTATAAAAAAACGGATAGAGGAGATTGGAACGCCGCTCAAGGACTGGGATGTTTCCATAAATTTTGGAATTAAGACAGGTTTTAATGAAGCCTTTATTATTAGCGGTGCAAAAAAAAATGAATTGGTCGCTAAAGACCTCAAAAACGCTGAAATTATCAAACCTATTTTGAGAGGCCGTGATATAAAAAGGTATACAGCGGAGTTTGCGGATTTATGGTTGATTGCAACATTTCCGGTTCTTAATTTGAATATCAATGATTATCCCTCTGTAAAAAAATATCTCGAACAATTTTTACCCAAACTGAAACAAACAGGCGAAACATATATTGATAAAGGCGGGGGGAAACAAAAAACACGCAAAAAGACAAACCATCAGTGGTTTGAAACACAAGACCAAATTGGCTATCTTGAAGAATTTAAAAAAGAAAAAATTGCATGGAAACGCATCGGATCTATTATGCGATTTTCTTATTCCACAAATGGCGAACTATGCTTAGATAGTACCTGCCTTCTTACTGGTGCCAAAATTAAATATTTAACTGCGTTATTGAACAGCTCATTGTGCCTGTATGAATTATTTAAAACATCGCCTAAAACAGGAACAGGAGATCAAATTATTAGTGTTCAAGCTCTTGAGCCACTTCATGTATATATACCATTGAATAATGAGGAACTCCCCTTTGAAATCCTTGTGGACTGCATCCTCTTTGCCAAAGAGAACGGAATGGAAACCGAATCTGACAGGATTGAATCCGTCATAGATTTGATGGTTTTTGATCTTTATTTTGAAAAAGAGATGAAAGAAAAGGAGTGTTATATTACTGATTATATTAATAAAAAACTACACCCTTTCAAACCGGATGATACAGATGAATTCAAAAAAGAATATATAAAAGCATTTTATACTTTTACATCAAAAGATAAAGACGTATTCCGGTGCTTAAAATTTGCCCATCACCTTGTAAAACCCGTCAGAATTATAATGGAGCAAAAAAATGGACGATAGATTAAATACGCTTAAGGTTGCCGAAGATCAGGCTGATTATATAGCTCCAATAAAAATAAACAGAATAAAACTGACCAATTATAAATTCTTTTACGGTGAATTTGAACTTCCAGTCAATGGAGAAAACCTTCTTGTATATGGTGAAAATGGAACCGGGAAAAGCTCTATTTACAAAGCCTTGGAACTGTTGACAAAAAAAGAAATTCCTGCTGATGAATTTGTTAGAAGCCGGAATGTCTTTAATCCAGAGGGTGATACGTCAATCGAAATCGAATTTACCAATGATCAGACTTATATCATTGATGCCGATACAACCACCTATCCTGACTATGTTGACTTTTTACATGGCCTGTCTGTTTTTGTGCCAATGCTGGACTATAAAAAACTTCTTAAAGTTCATTATACCATCGAAAACATAGAACAGATAAATCTTTATAGGCTGTTCAGAACCCTGTTAAAAGATTATGAATACAGGCAGAATGAAAAACTATCCGAGATTAAAGATCCCAATAAGTATTATGAAGAATTAACCCGGATAATGGAGGATAAATTACTTAAGGATATCAACTATTATTTAAATAAATACTTTGAATCTGATTGTATAATTGATTCTTTTGATTGCAGAACAGAAATTGACAGTGAAGATGACAGCAGAATTATACCTGTCGTCAATATAACCATTGATTACAAGGAAAATTCTATAGAAAATTATCATAATTTCTTAAATGAAGCCCGGTTATCAGCTCTGGCAATTTCAATTTACCTTTCAACCATTAAAACTTTATACAGCGCTTTGAAAAAAGGCTCCCTTAAAATACTCGTTCTTGATGATCTGCTGATCAGTCTTGATATGAGCAACCGATTAAAGCTCCTGGAAATATTGAAAAATGAATTCAATGATTTTCAAATTTTCTTTTTTACTCACGATAAAGAACTGTTTGAGCTTTATAAAAATAAGATGACATGGAATAAATATGAAATATATCTTGATGACACAGAAAAAATACCAAAAGCAATCCTGAAGCAAGGCAAATCAGAAATTGACCGTGCAAAAGAGTATTACGTAAAAAAAGATTATGATGCCTGTGCACTGTTCCTGAGAAAAGGATTTGAAAAAATTCTTAAGGCCTATCTGACACCCAAAGAACAGAGAGATAAGAATTGTGAAGAACTTAATCTTTCGGGTTTGGTTGGAAAAGCAATTTCAAAAAGCCGCAGCGGAAACAAACGTATTCTGAAAAAGCTTGATTCTGACAGAAAACATATTCTCAACCCTCTAAGCCATAATGACACACGACCTATTTATTCCCAGGAATTGAAAAGTGCTATGGATGATTTGGAAGAACTGAAAGGATTATTGACACAATGACTGACTTGCCGCAACCCATACTTGACCACGACAATCTGAACCTTGTTCTCGATAGCCTGAAACTTGGTATCATCGCCCATACCCCCGATAGAATTATCACTGTTTTTAATAAAGAAGCAGAAAGAATTA
>CALGRI010000259.1 GCA_937880875.1 uncultured Pseudomonadota bacterium | reverse complement strand
CTTTGGATTTTAAAAACATATGGATTTTCAACCATTCGGATCTTTCTTGGTTTATAAGCAACCGGTTTATTATAAATCATCAATCTGTCTAACAGTTTAATGATTCAATATTAATTCGTCAAGACTATGCCAGGGAAAGCATGGCATCATGCCCTTAACCGGAACCATAAAAAATCCTCAGCTCTGTCAGGGCGATCGTATATAGAATAAAAAATGCTTGTTGGAAATGATAATGGTAGACTAATTGTGTTTTTAATCTATGGGAAAATGATTCTGCAACAGTGTTAACGCAACCCGACCTGGATAGGTTCTTCAATGGTCTAAAGACCGGCCAGGGGTTTTCCCCTGAAGGAATGGCAAGAACTCGCCCTTACAGCCTGTCAGGACTGCATGTTTACGGGTAAATGGATATTGTTGGCAGACCTCTGGTTTTATATCCTGAATCAAACAGCTAAAGCAGTGTTCTTGCGGCTTTGATTTCAGCCAGGGGCATGTCCGGGCAATGACACCTGTATCCTGATCCAGCCAGATTCTGTATTGAATGTCTTTACCACTTTTATGAACAATCTTGACCCGTTCCATAATATCCCGGCGGCCAAGGGCCTGCCACCTGAAGTAATCTTCTTTTGTGCAATCATTGCTATACCCGAGACTTCTGCAACATTGCCCACACCGACAACAGGTAAACCCATTCATATGGTTTTCAATCCAGATACCATCGCTGTCCTTTTCTTGCGACATCCCTGGACAGGACCGGGTCTGGAAGACAATGGCGCAAATGCGGGCTATAATTTTCAAAGGGTGTTTTGTTGTCTCCAGTATATGGGAAAAATAAAAGCCCAGATCTTTGTCATCAATCTTTTGCAGTGGATAATCCCGGCCATGTTGAATCCATATGCTGGTATCTTTTCCTTGTTGTATAATCCTGTACCGGCTGTTCAGGATCAAAGGGGCAAGTTCCCGGAAAATCAGGGGCTGGGGACCATATTGCTGGAAATCAATTGCAATGGCATCCAGAACTTCTTCTCTTGTCAAAAAAATCCAATTATTTTTCTCCATATTTTCCATGTTCCTTTGCCCAAATCAGACTGTTTTATTTTTTTATTTCAGTTCTTGATTTGTCCATGTAATATCTTTTTTATAAAATTATCATTCTCAGATGTATTGTAAAAAATCAAGGCAGGCATTATTAATATTTTTTTCATATAAGAACCATATAAAATTATTCTAAATTTGTAAAATAATCATTGACACATTAAAAATTCCATGTAATGAATGAGAATTCATTTTCAAAGGGCAGGTATAAAGACGAGAAACTTTTAGACTTATGATATACAATATTTTTGATAACTTTCTATTTTTATTATTCAAAATAATTATCAATCACGACGTTATAACTTGTTCCAGAAGAAATATTAATTGCGATATACCAATGAGCACCAATTCATTATTAGATAATTAACAATTTAAAATAATTAATTTTTGTAACATCAATAGCAGGAGGATATTTAAAAATGGCACAAGTTATTTCCGATCGAAGGGATATTGAATTTGTAATCCATGAACAGCTTGAGGCAGAAAATCTTTCCAAGCTCCATGAAAATTTTGCCGATTTTAATAAAAAAACCATCAATCTTATCATTTCAGAAGCAAAAAACTTTGCAGTCAAAGAACTTTTACCTGCAAACAAAGAAGGGGACGAACAGGGCTGCACTCTTGAAAACGGCAAGGTAACCACCCCGGATTCCTTTAAAAGACTCTACAAAATATTTAATGAAGGAGAGTGGCTTGCTGTAACCGAAGATCCTGAATGGGGGGGCCAGGGGATGCCAAGAACCATAGCATCTGCCGGGGTGGAATATTTCAACGGTGCAAACTTTCCTTTCATGATGTACCCCGGCCTTACGGCGGGGGCAGGCCATCTGGTGGATAAATTCGGTACCCAGGAACAAAAAGAAACCTATCTTAGAAATATGTACACGGGCAAATGGACCGGCACTATGCTTTTAACCGAGCCCGGGGCAGGATCTGATGTTGGCGCACTGACCACCAAAGCTGTTAAAAATGATGACGGCACATTTACCAT
>CALGRI010000258.1 GCA_937880875.1 uncultured Pseudomonadota bacterium | reverse complement strand
ATTTCGCCTTTGGCAATGCTTTTCGGGTATACCACAATACGTTTGCCAGCCTGCCACTGGAGGATTGAACCTACAGCGCCGTCTTTGGGATCTTTGGCAGCAATGACCTGGTGACTTTTGGGATCAAACCTGAGTCTTCCGTAAACCCCCATTATATCTGTTTCTTCAAGGGCAGTTACAACTTTGTCCGAGTCAAGCGTTCCTGCTCTTTCAATGGCATCTTTTAATACATATACAGCCATGTAGGAGCTGGAAGATCCAAGGCCTTCAGGTTCAACTCCCCATTTCTTGTCATAGGCATTGTAAAATTTCATGGTCCATTCCGTGGCATCAGAGGGTGCGTTACCGGCATTTACCACGTTGCACAGTGTATACTCGCCCTTGCCGTCTGTAGCTTTCCAAAAACCAGGTTGCTCAGCTGCAGCCAATGTGGAACCAAAGGGAAGGGCAGGTATTTTAAGATCATACCATTGTTTGAGAAGAATAGAGCTTTCAGGCATATCCATCCAGATATTGATGATTTGAGAACCAGTTGATTTGACTTTTAAGAGAGCCATGGAAAAGTCTGTAGTGCCTGTGGGGAAGATTTCACTACCAGTTACCTCAAATCCCTTGGAACTTGCCACTTTTTCCATTACTTTGGCTGCACCCCTTGCATGGGATACATCCTGGGCCATGATAAACACCTTGGTTAAGCCATGCTTTTCTTTCAGGTCTACAAAGTTTTCAATCATCTCTCCGATCAGGGTGACTGCTTCTCCGTGAATCCTGAAACAATACTTAAACTTGTCATATTCTTTTTCCACTGTTTTATGATATGCAGGGGTTAACACACCACTGGTGACAATGGATACTTTTTTATGTTTGGATAATAAGGACATGGTGGCAAGAGCTGCCTCTGATCTGTTGGGCCCGCCTACAATAAAATCAGCATTTTTGTTTAAAATCAGTCTTTCAACTGCCATCAATGCTTCACTCACAGGGACTCCCGGTTCAAGGTCACGGGTATCAATGACTTCAACCTTAAAGGGTCTTTTTTTACCATTTACATTGACACCGCCTGCAGCGTTGATTTCATCCACGGCAAGTTTCATGCCCCGTTCCGCATCCCATCCGTAAACATAGGCCATAGATAAGGGCGCCCCTAAAATAATGGGCTTCTCAGCAAAAGCATAGCCCCCCAAAAATAATGAAAAAATGAATACAAAAAGGGTAAAACAAACTCTTAATTTGATGCACTTCATAAGTATTCTCCTTTTGTTAATATATTATCCCCAATTGATAATATTTAAGATCCGTGTGGATTAGACCGACTGATTTTATTTTCATATTCAACTCTAAGATAATCCTTTTTATTCTTTACGTTATACATGTTCAATAAATCATCAAAATGAGGGTGAAAGAGAGGGGTAATTTTTCTCAATTAAGCATAGTATTCATAACAAACAATATTTTAAAATGCAAATGCTATACTGAAAGAAAAAAATTCAATTGGAAGTAATTATTGTGTCGAGTTTTTTGATTTGATAGTAATGTTAATAAATAAAGAAGGAGAATATAAATGTCAAAATTTGTCAGCATAAGAAATATCCGGTTTATGATCAAAGAGGTTTTTGATTCAAAAGCTCTAACTGAGTATGACTATTACAGCAAGCACAATGAAAAAATGTTTGACATGGTGATTGATGCAGCCCTTAAGCTTGCCAATAAATTAATGTATCCGGTTCTTGAAGAAATGGACAAAAATCAGCCCGTGCTTGAAGCGGGCCAGGTGAAAGTCCATGGGGCTGTAAAAAAAATCATGAAGGAGTTTGGGCAGGGCGGATGGATTTCATCCGGGTTTTCAGAAGCCCATGGCGGCGAACAGATCCCTCTTATTATAAGCGGAACTGCCAGTTTTATTTTTGCAGCATCCAATTATTCTGCCAGTGCCTATCCTGGACTTACAAGCGGGGCGGCTGAATTGATCACCTCTTTTGGCAGCCAGGAACTGATTGATACCTACGTCCCCAAAATGCTTGAAGGTAAATGGCAGGGTACAATGGCTTTGACAGAACCCCAGGCCGGAAGCTCTTTGTCCGACATTACCACAACGGCCTATCCGGATAAGAACGGCCGGTTTAAAATTAAAGGGGTTAAAACCTTTATATCGGCAGGAGATCATGACGGAGTTGAGAACATTATTCACCTGATGCTGGCAAGGATTGATAACGCTCCTGTCGGAGCAAAAGGCATATCTTTGTTTGTGGTTCCCAAAAAACGACTTGATGAAAAGAAAAATCTTATTCCCAATGATATAACCATGGTTTCCATTTATCATAAACTGGGTTACAGGGGCACGCCTGCAACGGAGATATCCATGGGTGAAAAAGATGACTGCCATGGATGGATTGTGGGTAAAGAAAATAAAGGTCTTATCCAGATGTTTCAGATGATGAATGAGGCCAGAATCCTGGTGGGTTTAGCTTCCTGTGCCATTGCATCAGCAGCTTATCTGGCCGCCCTTGAATATACTGAAAATAGACCCCAGGGAAGGCCTGTTACCCTTAAGGACCCTTTGAGTAAACAGATTCCGATTATTGAGCATGCAGATGTCAAACGAATGCTTCTTTTTCAGAAATCCGTTGTGGAAGGTTCTTTGTCTCTTGTCCTTCAGTGCAGCATGTATGCTGATCTTATAAAAGTGTCCCAGGGGGATGAACGAGAAAAGTATGAACTTTTACTGGATCTGTTGACACCCGTTGCAAAAGCATTTCCTTCAGAATATGGGATTTTTTCCGTCAGTAATGCCATACAATGTTTTGGCGGCTATGGATATTGTGAAGATTTTCCCGTTGAACAATATTTCAGAGATATGAGAATACATGCCATACATGAAGGCACAACCGGTATCCAGGGTATGGATCTTCTGGGAAGAAAAATTTTAATGAAGAATGGCAAGGCAG
>CALGRI010000257.1 GCA_937880875.1 uncultured Pseudomonadota bacterium | reverse complement strand
ACCTGTATCGAGACGGTAATCCCAATAATGAACTCCGCAAACCAGGTTATTTCCATCAATGTGCCCATCAGCAAGCAATGCTCCACGGTGGAGGCATCTGCCATAAAGCACAGAGATTTTATCATCATATCGAATCACCACCAGGTCAACATTTTCTACCAGAGCATGCGTTGGTTCCCGGTCTTTTAGCTCTGAAAATTTACAAATCTCAATTCTGCTCATAAATGACAATCCGTTTTATTTAATTACTTCTATTCCGTTCCAAAAGGCGATATCTCCTTTTATACCTTTCTGATTTTTTTGAGTAGTTCGATCTTGCACAATTAGTCTGCTATTCTGGAATTCCTGACAGATTTGACATGATGGAGACTTCGTCTGATGGAGGCTGCGCCTGATAGAGCCTTCGGCTGATGGAGCCTTCGGCTGATTTAGGCTGCGCATGATTGACACTTCGTCTGATGAAATTTGAACCTTGAACCTTGAGCCTTGAACCTGCTACCCTGTTTCGCTGATTTTCTTCAGCCTTGTATAATCAAGAATCTTGAAACGTTTACCATCAAGAAGTATCAAGCCATCGTCATGGAACTTTTTCAGCATCCTGATAACTGTTTCAGAGCTCATTCCCGATAATTCGGCAAGGTCCTTGCGTGAAAGCGGCAGGACAAACTCATCAGTTTTGAAGATCCGGTCGGAAATGCAAAGGAGGATATCTGCCAGACGACCGTATGATTGTTTATGGGTCAGGCAGAAAAACCGGCCGTTGATCTGGGCGCTGTTCGCACCCATAATGTCGATGACCTCTTTCGCAAAGGCTGGATTTTGAGTCAGAAGTTGCTTAAAATAGTTGATATCGATCTGTTTGATCTCTGTATCGATATAGGCCATTGCCGAATACTGGAACCGGTTGTTTTCATCGCTCACCGATGAAAGTCCAAGTAAGTTCCCCTCAGGAATGATTTTCAGCACCAGGGAGTTTACGCTATCGTCGATAAAAACCTTTACCAGTCCCTTCTCCATGTACATTATATGAGAGGCAAAACTGCCTTGCTTGCAGATGATCTCTCCCTTTTTGTATTTCACAACCACCGATTTGGCCTCCATGAGCTTGGTCTCAGCTTCTGTCAGCATCTCAAAACATCTGCATTTATGCGGACTGATCGTACAACCGGTGTATTGCTCTTTGATTTCCATTGGAGTACATGGTTCTGGAGTACAAATATAAGAGTTTATTGAGAAGAAACCTGATTCAGATCATGTTTTTTCATGTCGAATGACAGCTGTGTTTACTGCCTGTGACAGCTATTGTTAAGTTATTAACACCTGAAATAACAAGACCTTTACATGAAAAATTAAACAATCTAAATAACTGTCTATAATGCTGCTTTTTTCAAAAACAAAACTTCTGTGGATGCCTGTATTACTGGCATTAATCGTCCTTGGGGGATGCAAGAAAAAAAGTGATGATCCTCAACCGGACCCCAATACTCCGACGGTTGCCTCCTGTGAAGGCTGCCATACAAACTATGCTCACCTGCAGGCTGTCTTTACTCCAGACACCGCAGCTCCTCCGGGAGGGTGCGGCGGCGGCGCTCCTGTTTACGAACCCTACGACAGGGTTTTCATGGGTGGCGAGGGTTACCTGGCATTCAAGGCTTCGGGGCATTATCAAATTGGATGTACCGGTTGTCATAAAGGGACAAATAATACGGATGACAAGAATCTCGCACACTCCGGCGATTTTATCTCCCACCCTTCTGTTTTTGCTGACGAGATGTGCGGTACGTGCCACCAGGCTATCGTAGAGAACTTTTCAACCAGCCTACATCATGGCACCGGACAGAAAAGAAAGGTAACCATCCGAAGCGGGTTAAATGGCCCGGATGAGTTTGACCAACTTCCCGAGCATCAGATTGAAGGATACAATGCGAACTGTGCCCATTGTCATGCCTCCTGTGGCGAATGCCATGTAGTTCGGCCGGTTATGGGCGGTGGTGGACTTCCCAATGGCCATGCTTTCACCAAAACGCCGGATATGATCAGTGTTTGTGTAACCTGTCATGTATCCCGTGGTGGGCATGCGTACCTGGGGGTTTCTCCGGGCACAAAAGCCGACGTGCACCTTACAAAAGCCGGGTTTGTCTGCGTGGACTGCCATTCATCCACCGATTTGCATGGTGATGGAAACAAAGTGGAACAACGGTATGCCTATGCCGGTCTGCCATCCTGCGATGACTGCCATTCAGGGATTGCCACCAATAATACATACCACTCAATGCACATCAATGATTTTAACTGCCAGGTATGCCATTCCCAGGTTTACAACAACTGCGGAAGCTGCCACATTCACGGAGAGGGAGCACGCATCCCCGCATACATGGACTTCAAGATTGCCTCAAATCCAATTCCTGAGATCAAACCAGGCTTTGAATTCGCCCTGGTACGCCGTACCCTGGCTGCTCCTGATAACTGGGAGGTTTATGGTGTCCCGCAATATGCAAATTTTGATGCTTTCCCCACTTACAATTACACCACGCCCCATAACCTGCTGAGGTGGACAGACCGGACACAGGTGACAGATGGAAAGGCCTGTTCTTCCAACTGCCACATCAGGAATGAGGGAGGCACTTTGATTAATAAAGAGCTATACCTTTTCGAGGACAATCTGCTCGCCTGGGAGATCGGTGCAACATCAAAAATCACTGTCGACGGTAAATTACCGACATCCTGGTTCAGATAAGAGAAAATTTAATCATCAGATAATCAATTAAATACATTTAACAAAAATCCTTAAAAACTATGAAAAGAACAAATTTATGGATCCTGAGTATCCTTCTTGCGTTTGTCTTTGTTACCTCATGTAAAAAAGATGACGATCCAGTCCCAACTCCGGCGGTAAATGAGTCTGAAATCCTGGCTACCTTCCTGGAATCAACCAGTTCACCTCTTGGCAAAGACTATGTAAACTCTGACATGCCATCAATCACCAGTGCTACCGATGTGTTCACACTCAACCAGACTGGTCAGGTGTATATTATCGACATCCGGTCGGCCACCGATTTTGCAACCGGTCATATCGCAAATGCACACAACGTGGCACTGGGCGATATCCTGACCCACGTTAACGCATTGGACCAAACACCTTATCAAAAAGTTGCTATCGTATGTTATTCAGGTCAAACCGCAGGGTTTGCTGCTCTCCTGCTTCGGATTGCAGGGTTCGATAAAGTCTTTTCGATGAAGTGGGGCATGTGCTCCTGGAATGCAGTATTTGCCACTGGCTGGCAGAATGCTATCGGGAATACGTATGCCACCCAGCTCGTGAAAACCGCCACCGCCAAAGGTCCGGTTGGCAATATGCCTGTACTCTCCACAGGAAAAACCACCGGACCAGAGATCCTGGAAGCCCGTATTGCAGCATTGCTGGCTGAGGGATACGGTCCTGCGAAGATTGACAACAAGACGCTTTTTGACAACCTTGCAAATTACTATATCGTCAACTACTGGCCGGCCGATCAGTATTCCGATTTCGGACATGTTCCCGGCGCTATTCAATATACTCCAAAAGCATCCATGAAACTTGCTGCTGACTTGAAAACGCTGCCAACCAACAAACCCATTGTTGATTATTGCTACACCGGACAAACCAGCTCTTTCCTGTCTGCATACCTGCGGTTGCTGGGGTACGATGCTAAATCGCTGCTTTACGGTGTCAACGGACTGGCTCACGATGATATGACTGCTGCCGGAATGACCGTTTTCACTGACACTCAGATAATGGGTTACGATTACGTTCAATAATTCTTCTCATACCTGTTGGAAAAGGTCGCCCGTAAGGGTGGCCTTTTTTTATGTTTAGATTTATTCCAAATTATTTATATTTGCTTAACTTTAAAATTGATTTTATGGAATATCCTGATTACAACTGGTATGCAATGATCGTAGCAACGGTCGCTTTCTGGGCGCTGGGCGCACTCTGGTACAGCCCTGTCCTCTTTGGCAAACGCTGGCAAAAAGAGCTTGGTT
>CALGRI010000256.1 GCA_937880875.1 uncultured Pseudomonadota bacterium | reverse complement strand
CATGTCAAGAATTATTTTTGATTCTCTTAGATTTCTCAAAATCAATTCTTTCCGTACTCGTCACCCGATAATCACATTTAGGACATTCATAAAGCCGGTATCTGACGTTTCCGGGTCTTTGGCGTGTATCCTGGCATTTTAGCCTTGTGCGGCATTTTGGGCAGTTCATTTTTTAATCTCAAAACTATCAACCATTTTTTCAAAACACATCAGCAGTAAAGATCTTAAACAATCTTCACAAATCAAAGCGCTCAACAATCCCTTAAAAAACACCTCATTTGTGCATGAACAAAAACTACATTGATTTTCTATTTTAATCTTCTTTATAGGTGTTTGTTCCATTTTATTCTCCTTTAATCAAAAAATATTACTGCTGGTTGTATATTATCCTCAATCTCTGGCAAATCGGCGCCATTCATGGCCATAGCCATCGCAACCGTACCATCAATACGACCTGTGCTTTTCATTTTTTCAAATTTCCTATTCCCGGCAGGATCGTGAGCTACAACGGTATTTGATACACAAGATGTCAAGACCGGATTACCACCATGTCTGGCCCTGCTGTCTGTGAATATATCCTCAACGGCTTCTATAGCAGGGTTAATGTCTTTATATCCCTGACCATGCGGAACAAGGCATAAACTGCTTTCTGATTGTGATTCTTCTTTGTCTTTTATGTGAGATTCACAGCCGATCTTGTCTAAAGCCTTTTGGAAGTCGTCAATGCGCCATCTGTCAAACCTCAATTCTGAAATATGATACAAAGCGTGTAATTCATGCACCTTTTGAGCGATATATTCATAATCAATGACCTTACCAGGACACGCCTCAATATATCCCTGATCTATCCATGTGTCATAAGGGACACGGTCTTTTTTCTTGTGTTCCTGGATTAAGTCTGCTGGTTTCCAGAAATATGCAAACAAGTTATGATATCTTTCATGGCAGGCATCTAAAACAAGAGCTGAGAGGTCGTTTTTCCCGGAAAGGTCAAGGCCTGCTGTTATTCTGCCTTTTGATAAGGCATCAGGATCAGGAATGGCGCTATTTTTCTTCCAAACTCCGGGGCTCATAAAGTGAGAATTGACTGATATTCGTTGATTCAATCGCAGGTTTCGGAAGCCTGGTTCACTTGAAGGCATGTTCTGTGCTGTATTGGCTGCCTCGATCATATCTGTTTCAGAAAGGAAGTCTCCCAGGGCAGGGTTTGACAATTTCCAGCCTTCACGGTCCATAATCTCATAATCGTCTGGAGTTGTGAAGAAAAACAGCTTTACTGCAGGATCTTCTTTCCCGGCGCCCAAGGCATAGTCTATTTCCTGTGATAAAACTGCCAGATCATCCGCCGCCTGTGTTGAAATGATCCACAACAAAGGTTCTTCATGCGCTCCACGCCCCTGGATCAAAGTGTCGTAAAACTCACGATCAGCACCAAATTGTGCAAGCTCATCAAAGATTAAAACAGCAGGTGAAATGCCATGTTTTGATCTGGATTCACTGGATAAAGCCTTGTAAAGAGAGCCATTTGTCTTGGATTCAATTTCTTTGGTTGCCATTCTGATGTTTAACAGGTCCGAAAGCTCCTCATCCATCTCGATCATTTGCCGCATATATCGGAAGGTTAAGGCGGCCTGGTCACGTTCATAGGCTGCGCTGTAAATCTGCTCATTTCGCTTTGCTTCAGGGCCGATAAGGTGTCCAAGGGCAATGGCTGAGATAATTGGAGTCTTGCCTTGTTTTTTGGCCACGCTGTAAATGGCTTTCCTGACTACCCGGATACCTGATTCATTTACAGGGCCATAAACGTCTTTTATGATGGGTTTTTGCCAATCACGCAATCGGAATGGCTGTCCTTGGTGCATACCTTCAGGGATTCGCAGGGTTTGAATGAAATCAATCATCCTTTGGGCTCTGGATGTGTCTATGTAGGTTTGCATTAAGCCGATCCAACCTCTGTCCATGGATGTAAAGATAAATATTTGGGTAGTTTAGGTATTGTGTTATATTCCATCCAAAACTCCCATCCGCCAAAGGCTGTTTGTGGTAATGACCCCAAAATATTAAAATTTAATTTTTCAGATAATTCCCTCATAACTATTTGAGGGTGCCGGTCTTCCTTATTTTCAAAAGCTGTTCGTAAACAAAAAAATAAATGTTGTTTCATAATCACCCCTTAAAAATTAATCCTTCACGTTTTGACTTCGGTTTTGAGTTCTGCCCTGTGTCGCCTTTGGAAACGGTCGTCGCATTGTAGGTAATGCCGAGTTTCGTTCCCAATTGTGCCATGGCTGAAAGGCATTTTATACGGATTCCAACCCAGGGAGATTCTTTTTCTATTCCTGTTTTGAGATTTGTTACAACCGGGTTTTTATCTGCTTTTTTGATTGCCCGATCATGTAATGCTTCTGCCTCACAATATGCCCTGAGCATGCCGTAGTGCTGTGGTTTGAAATGATCTGGTGCGTATGATCCAACAATACGAGTCCAGATCTGGCAGGCTGGTTTTGTCATACCTGGCATAGGTGATTTACGTTTGTTCTGTGGTTTTGGCAGGATGGTTAGTCCTGATGGTTTCGGGCCGCGGTTTCCCATTTATGCCTCCTTTCCTATAAATACTTCTCTTATAATCTCATTATTTCTTGTCTCTGTTATTACACTCGATTTACCAAAAGAATAAAAACATACCAACCCTGAAGCTACACAAGACCAGAATTTAAGATTTTCGTAGGTTTTAAAAAATGAATCTTCATAAAATTTTATCCACCATAATAAAAACAATTCAACAATTAAAACGAGACATGATGTTAATAAAAAAGTGCGCATGGTTTACCCCCTAAATTTATGGTTTACTGAAATCGAGAC
>CALGRI010000255.1 GCA_937880875.1 uncultured Pseudomonadota bacterium | reverse complement strand
ATTGGAGCCAATGCTTCAGAGTCGTCTTTGATAATACTGAGCATTTTTTTGCGGATTATACCACTAAACGGTTTTATGATCGACCAGTACAACCCAAATGTAACCTTGGTGAATGACGCTACGCACAATACCCTGGTTTCTGTACTCACTCTTGTTTTACCTGCTTCCAGTTCTTCAAATTTGAAATTCCAAACAGCTTTCAACCAAGGAGAAATTGAGTCATTCAAAAAGGCTTCATGATTTGGAATCTTTTCAAGTTTTGTTCTTGTCCAAAAACCAATTAAATTCTCATATGGATAATTTTCTTCAAGATTCGTGAATCCGATATCAGTAATGAAATTTTGCAGATTAAGCCTTCTCGTTGGTAAGCCCCTGATTTTGAATAAAAGTGTAATAAGTTTTGATTTGGATAGATCAAAGTCTTTTGCCACATGATACACATTTTCAATTGGGCAATTTACCACTATTTCGTGGAATTCACTAAATGTGTATTCTGGTAAATATTTGTCTATCAGGACAGTCTGTTTCATTTGCTTGCTCCGAATTCAAAAATACATAGACCGTTTGGTTTTGAGGCTAACCCCCAAATAACCGGTGCAAATGGAGCGTAGCGGAATTTGTATCCGTGTTCATTTGGATTGTTGAAATATCTATCAAGAGTCAAATGAAGATCTGACCCCTTTTTCGAGAATAGAGCATGATTTTGTTCCTGCAATTTACAAAGAAAATCACTTGTCCATTGGGGATTTAAATACGACAGTTGAAAGCCATTCAATCATGACGCCATAAATAATTCCAGCTGAAGTATATAAGAAAAAACCAATTATATTGATGACCATTGAATTTTGCTTCTTTACGCTTCAGATAGATTCTTGAGTTTAACAAGCATGTTTTCAACCATCTTATCAGCTGTGCCCTGACCCAATACCCCAAGTATTTTACCAATGACCCCGAAAGGCATTCCAATCTCTTCGACAAAATGAAATGTTGTTCCGGATTGAGTTCCTTTTAAATTCCAACGTATCTTGTAACTATTAACATTTTTTCCGGATGTCATCTCAAGTACCAGATTCTCATTTTCATTCCAATACTTCACTTCAAAATTTATCTTTCTGAGTGGCCCCGGCACTTTTTCTTCGACGTAATAAGCTGTTCCTACACCAGAGTGCTTGTCGTCTGAATATTCACATTTTTTAAAAGAATCAAACCACATTAGGATTTTTTCAGGCACAACTAAAAATGGCCATATTTTGTCAGGTGTTGCTAAAATTTCAATCGATTTTTCGACTTTCATTTTCTTACCTCCTTTATAAAATTGGTCTACATTACAATAATGTGGCTTTTAACACGAAAATAACCGGTGAAATCCGGTTCATTTTTTGGTTGGGTCAAATTTTCCAGTCAAACACTTTTATTCTATTTTCAATTTTTTGAAGGGTTGCAATTAAATCATTTTCATTCGGCAGGTCACCAATAACCAAATCTTTAAAAATGGTTCTGTAGGTGTTTTGAATACGTTTCCAAGTCATTCCCGGATCTTTAAAGATAATTGCCGAACAGGGGTGATCTTTCAACCATGCATTGTTGTTTTTATAACTAATGAAATCGTCTTCACCAACCTTTTGCAGCATTTTAGAAAAATTACCACTTTTGAAGAATGAAATTACTGATTCATTCTTCAACATTTGATCAAGGTCGTATATATGCCTGATTTTATCTGATAGGACCGGATATGGATCATCCATTCGTGAGAAGCGGACCAAGCTCATTATTTTTTCACAAAATGTCCGTTCGATTCTTAACGCCTGAACTTTGAAAGACTGAAGACCATATTCTTGGATCAATGTTTCCTGCCTTGTCTGGTGCATAAGATCCAGAATATAACTGCCAACATTTTCAATTGTAAAAGGTTCATAATTTCCAAGCCAAGTGGTCTCAAGTATCAATTGTTCTCTTGCCTGCCCAAAGTTACCTTCAAAACACTTGTCGTATTGATGAACCGTTTTCCTGATATTTCCTTTTTTGTTGGTTAAACCTTCCACAGGGATTTCAGGTAATATCTCTTCAACTATTTTATATTCCATTTCTCTGCTGTTGACAGCATATTCGGTAATATTCCCAATTTATATTCCGTCAACGGATTCAAGCTTTGTTTTAAATAGGCCAGGTCCAAATCCAGGTTAATTTTCTCCAGCAAAGCCCCTAAAAATGCCCGGGTCCTGGGCGGATATTCTTTTACATATTGCAGAAGTCGTAAAAGTTCCTTCTTTTTTAATGATATAATAGCGGTAATCAATATCTTTATTGCAGCCTTTCTATCCAGATCCGGTATCTGCTTAAAATCTTTTAGTGCATCAAGAATTTCCAATAGGTGATAATTCATACTTGTAACGTCAATATAACTTTTTACCCGTCTGACGTTTATATTCCCGATCCGGGTACGGATTTCTTTGACCTTGCTTGCAACCTTTATGTCTTTGGGAACTTGAGAGGTCAACCCCATCCTGTTATATAATGCTGTGCCTGTTATATAAGCAATCCTATTGTTCCCGATAAATAGATAGGGACGAAGCAGATTTTCTTCGCCTGGTTTCAATTCACCAAATACTGTTTTTTTGGGTTTATAAAAAACGCCGGTTGATATCCGTTTGATTGTTTTTTCTGCGATCAGCCTTTCTATTGTTTTGGTGGCAGCACCATACTCATTATTTGAGATGTCAAGCTCTCGATATTTGAAGGTTGTACCTGCTGGCAGCTTATTTATAGTTTCTTTTATTTTTTTTGATATTGTCATATTTTTACCCGATTAATAGATTTGACTGAAACGATAGGGTGTTAGCAATATTTTGTCAAGTATTTTCCGGAAAATACTTGACAAAATGAGCCTTGGAGGAGTCGAACCTCCCTCGCATTAAGCTTTCTGTTTTTATGTAGTCTCCCCGAGACATATCGGCCCCAATTTGGCAATAGCTCTATTCCTGGCCCAGGATAATCACATACCTGCTGATAACGCCCAGGATGTTTTTTTCTGCATTGCAGAAACCACCCCGGCATTGAAGCGCTGGGACGACATGGG
>CALGRI010000254.1 GCA_937880875.1 uncultured Pseudomonadota bacterium | reverse complement strand
AAAAAAGCTATCCCGTCTCCCGGAAGCGGGAGGCGGGATTTAGTGCAACAAGCCAGCACCCGAGACCAGGTAGGCCAAGTGATACAAAGTAAGCAGATTAAGAAGTAAATGAACAGAAAACGAATACAAACTCTCGGCCAAGCAAACCCTCCCCGGCGGGTGCTGGCAGGGCGTTACCACCAAAAAATATGATGAAATGAACATCTGGCCCAAGATCATACTTATTGCATTCTTGCTCCCAGAAATATTAAAAGCACAGGGTGTCCAAAACTCTGACACCATTATTTATGAAAACCGCATTTGGAGGGAGGGAATATATTTTTCTTTCGACGAGTTTAAATCAAACATGCCGTCATATGATCTGCCCTTCATCATTAAAAAACGGACAAACCGCAATATTGAAGCATGGGGTGGTAGTAAATATAAAATGATTTATACCCATCATTCAACGTATGATAGTTTAGGGACAAAAACAATCTGGGCTGTATGTGACGGTGAAGGGATATTCATAAACAACAATTTAATATCAAAAAACAGAGGTTATAATAAACTGGAGCGATTTTCATACCCATATTCTTATTTTATCGGTTATGTTGTCAGTCAAGATGAAGCTGAAGATTATACACCAGATGTTCTTATGGTGTCGATGACTGCAATTATTGATGCAGTCGCTTCCTCATCCCCTTATAGGAGAGTAACAGTAATTGATATGAATAATGGAGATGTTATTCGACTTAACGAAGCAGGTATGACAAGGCTTCTTCAAAATGAACCTGAACTATTAAATCGATACAGAAAGATAATTAATGATCCGGATTGTGAGGAGAAAATTATTGAAATCGTTGAGACATTAAACTCAAAAGTTAAATAATTTTCTGGTGGTAACAAGCTTGCAGCCGAAACCATGCAGGCCAAGTGATTCAAAGTAAACGATATAGAAGATATTAAATGAAACAACGAATACAAACTCTCGGCCAATCAATCCCTCCCCGGCGGGTGCTGGCATTCCAAGATAAAAAACAACACTTTTTTATATTTTTTTTCAAGCAGCATGTTTTGACAACACTACATATGGGGTCCCCCTGTTCACTGTAGCAAACATTCTGGCCAAAACCTTGTTCCTAACCATATTGATCACACTCATTTTCGGTTTCCCTTCATCCAGTCGTCTTTGGTAAAACATTCTTATTTCTGGATCTGCCCGGATCGCTGAAATAGCCGCCATTGTTAGCAAACTCTTCATTCTTCGGTCACAAACTGGATGTATTCGGTGCCGGCCATGAATACTGGTCCCTGACTGATAAGGATATGGAACCGTGCCACAATAGGCAGCAAACTTTCGCCACGAATCAAAGCAGGTAAAGTTTTGTGTATGGATCATCATTTCCAATGCCACTACCAACCCAACACCCACGATGCTGGTACATAGCTTGTAATTACGCCGAAGTTCATCATCTGACTTAATAACATCGCGGATCTCTTGCTCCACCTTGGAGATTTGTTTCTCCAGGTTTCGCAAGACCGCTTTTAACGCTTTTTTAGCCGCCCCTGAGACCTTGTGATCACCAACCACATCGAACGACTTGATTTGATTCTGTAAAGCCACGCTTTGCCTGACAAACATATCTCGGACTGATTTTAACTGTTGCAGCTTAATCAGGTTTGGGGTGGGTGGTACCGACAGGATAATCACCTCTCTGTTAAGCCAAGCATAACGGGCAATGTCTTTCGCATCCACCTTGTCACTTTTACCCCTTCTGAATCCAATAGAGCGCTTCAGATGAAGTGCATGGATCTGCGAGTAGTCTATCCCCTTTTCATTAAGATAAACCGACAGACGCAGGGAATAATAGCCTGTATGCTCAAAACAGACCAGGACATTATTTAACCGAAGCCCTTGTTTTAAGATCCACTTGTTGAATCCATTAAACCCCTTTGCATCATTTGTAAAGCGTCGATGAATACTAAGGTTAAAAATAATAGCATCAAAATAGGTTTTTGACACATCGATACCAATAGAATCTGAATAATTCTTCATAGCTTTGATGGATATAGTTATAAGTTAAATCTTGCGGGGCTATCGCTTTAAACAGGCCTATTAGCCTAATATTCCAATAAGTCCTTGCAAGACCGGAGATGGAAACGGGACTAATGCCAGCAAAAGAACCTTGGTTCTACCGAACGTTAGAGTTCACCCGTTTCCTTTCCGGAAATTTATAACAGTTTACTTGTGAATGCAAACTTAAAGCAGGACGTTAACAACCAAAAAAAACTATAAGTGTCAAGCGGTAGAAATAATGATTGGTGAACAATTTGATGCAGATTTTCTTCTTAAATCACGAGAAAAAAAAAGACATGAATCTGAAAGACCTCTTTAAGCCAAAAATGCTATCATTCTTAATCTTT
>CALGRI010000253.1 GCA_937880875.1 uncultured Pseudomonadota bacterium | reverse complement strand
TACCTAAGGGAATTGTGATATTCAAGTGCCCACTCATCCACCTTTTCTATCAATTGATTGAGTACCCCAGAGAAATATTTGTCCTTATGATGTATAATATAATACTTGCGCGTAATGGGTGGTCCCGGAAAAGGAAGCATGATCAGCTTTTTCATCTGGATATGTCCAAAAGCAGTATTTCGTGAAACCAGTGCAATGCCAAGACCGTCTTCCACAGCTTTTTTAATGGCCCTGTTGCTTGAAAGTTCAAGGGAAACAACAATATCAATTTTATTTGTCTTTAAAAAATCATGGGTGATCTGATAGGAAAGGGACCCTTTTTCATGAACAATCATGGACTGCCCGGAAAGGTCCATATGGGTTAAGCGTTTTTTATTTACAAGGGGATGGGATGGTGGCGCAACAAAAATCATATGATCTTCCAGAATTTCACGGCAAATTATTTTTTCATTTTCTACTGGAAAGGATATAAATCCGATATCATTATTCAGGTTGGCCACATTTTCTACAACAAGGTCAGAGGGTAAAATGTTAACAGAAAAGCGTACATTGGGATGTTCTTTGCTGACCGGGTTCACGATGGATGGCAGATAATAAGCCCCGAAACTCTCACTGGCGTCAATACGGATATGGCCCTGTTTTTGCTCTAAGAATTCCCTGATTGTAGCTTCAGCATGGATCTCAAGGTCGAATATTTTTTCAGCAATTTTATACAATGCAATACCTGCATCCGTTAGGACCAGTTTTTTACCGAACCGGTTAAAAAGTTTTATTTCATAGTATTCCTGAAGACGCTGAATCCCTTTTGTCACTGCCGGTTGAGTAACATTGAGTTCTTGTGCAGCTTTGCTTAATGATCCCATTTTGCTGGAAAGATAAAAAATTTTAAGTTGGCCAAGATTCATATTGATAACTCATTTTCATGTAAATTTAAATTATTATAACAAAATTGTATACACTGCATAAAAATTCAATTCAAGCTCTTTTAGAGTTTTTAAAGGATGTTTCCAATTGATGTGTGGCTTTTACACTTGTTTGATCAGGTTGATAAGCAGTTTGAGCGGGTCAGAGAGATGTTTTTCCTTGTGATGGATCATGTAGAATGTGCGGTACAAAGGTGTGGATGACAATGAAAGTGCTATCAGTTTTCCTGATTCAATCTCCTTGGCAGCTACTTTTTTTGAAATTGGGGCAATTCCCGTACCACCTTCTACAGCTCTTTTAATGGCTTCGTTGTTGGAAAAGGTTATGGGCATGGTTACTGAAACATTGTCGGCGTCAAGCAGATCATGAATCATTTTCTGGAAATATGACCCCTGCTCATGCATGATGATCATGTGCCCTTCAAGGTCTGTGGCCTTGAGCTGCCTTTTTTGCGCCAGGGGATGAGAAGGGTTAAGGATGATGACTATCTCGTCTTTAATAATCTCAATAGTGTTTAATCTGTTATCTATAACCGGAAAAGAAACAAAACCAATGTCATTTTTTAGGTTGATCGTGTTTTCAACGACCTGCCGGTTAGAAAGAACCTCTAAGGTGACCCGGACTTTTGGTGCCTTAAAGTTAAACCGGTTGATAAATTCCGGAAGATAATATGCCCCAAAACTTTCAGAAGCGTTGATCATAATGTGTTTTAAGTTTTCATTTTGAAAGTCAGCCATACTATCATCTGCCAGTTTTTCAAGGTCAAATATTTTTTTTGCAATTTGGAAGAGATTGTCACCTGCCAGGGTCAATTCCATATTCTTGCCCAGGTTATGAACAAGGGACACTTCATAATATTCCTGAAGCCGCTGGATACCTTTTGTTACAGCCGGTTGGGTTATATTTAATTCCTCGGCCGCATGACTCAGGCTTTTGTGCTTAACTGCAAGATAAAAAAGTTTGAGCTGGTTGAGGTTCATGGGTTTACATACCTGCCTTGGTCGAACATAAACCTAGAATTTTTGCATTCATATTCCATATAATCCAGTAGTTCCCCATCAAGAGCCGGATCAATGATAGAGTCTGGTGCATCCGAAAGAAGCTGACGCGCCATTTGATTGGCCCGATGGGCAGCATCCACGGCACCTGTCTTTTCCCAGTCCTCCTGACTCCCCCAGAAAGAGGTAGTGGGTGCCCACCGGTTACGACAATTTTTTACCGTCATAGGTTCGGTGAGATATGAGCCAGAATGTCCCACACGCTGGATGGATTCAACGCAAAGATCCCGGTCCACCCCTGAAATTCCCTGGCTGATCCGCTTGATGCGGCTGATGATCTCTCCATCCAGTATAGTCTTTTCATAGGAAACCGTTAAAATATTATCCAGGATACCCACAGATTCATTTAGCAAATGAGCACCGGACAGCATTCCCAGCATCAGATTCTGCATGGTTTCAGCACCTGCCTGAAAATCGGGAATCTTGGCGTCGGTGAAGCCAGACATGGCCCTTACAGGAATGTGATAATAATCAAGCCCCATTTGTATGTTGGCAATATTTATCAACATGCTTTCAGGGGCACCTGTACTGAATCCGCAGGTTTGCATATTGGCTGCGACAGCGCTGGGGCAGTATACCACGGGATGTCCCGGGCGCAGCAACTGGACCAGCACGATTCCTGCCAAAATTTCAGCATTCTGAAGTACGGCCGTTCCCAGCATGCTAAAGGGGGATGTAACACCGGCCAGAGGGGCGCATAAAATGGTTGGGACCTGGTTGCGTTTTACATAGTGAAGCATCGTCTCCAAAGGATCCCAGGAATAGGTAAGGGGGGTTGTCACCCCGATACTCACGGCCATGTAATGATTGTGTTCAAAATGTTTTTTACCTCCCACGGCAATCTCCATCATATCCAATTGTGCCCTTGCCTGAAGGCCTGTTGTCATGAATCCGTTCACGGGTTTATCTGTATGTTTCAGAGTTTCATACATCATATAAAGATGTTTGAACTTAGTATCCACATCTTTGGGTTCCACTGGAATCATTCCCACCAGATCATAGATATCACAGGCTTGATAAATCTTTTGAAAGTTGGCATAGTCTTCCAGGGTCCCCTCCCGGATTCTGCCATCAAGATCATGAACCTTGACCGTACCTGCTGCCGGTTGAAGCAGGTAACCATCTCCCAGAGTCCGTGTATAAATCTCATTGCGGGCTTTCCAGGTGAACCTTGCAGGAACCTTTTCCATGCATTTTTCCACCAGTTTAGGGCTTAATTTTACAAGCTTGCCCTGAACAGTTGCACCATGATATTTAAAAATTTCAAGGACCTCATCATGGTGAAAGAGCACTCCTGTTTCCTCTAAAATTTTTAAACTGGCCCCATGAATTTTTGAGAGCATCTCAGGTTCAATGGTTTCGATTTTTTTCATCTGCTATCCTTTTTTGGTCACGATTCATCGATCTTAATGGGATAGGTCCCGTACTTTTCTTTGGTCTCCATCATGGCCAATATGTTTTCAACTTTGCAATAGTC
>CALGRI010000252.1 GCA_937880875.1 uncultured Pseudomonadota bacterium | reverse complement strand
GCAAAGCATTTTGATTATTCATTATTGGATTCAAAATTCGGATATATCCTTGATTCAACTGATACAGAAGGTATTGTCACAAAAGCTCCCGGTGCAAACAAGATCATCATAAAGATTTTTGGAAAAGCCGCCCATTCAGGCGCAGAGCCGGAAAATGGAATCAGTGCTATTTTAGTTGCATCTAAAGCCATTTCAGGGCTTAAATTAGGCAGGATTGATGAAGAGACCACCTGTAATCTTGGCACCATTAAAGGCGGAGTGGCCACCAATATTATCCCTGATTTTGTTGAAATCCACGGGGAAGCCAGAAGCCATGATGTTGAAAAACTAAAAGCAGTTACAGACAATATTGTATCTGCATTTTACACTGCCGCAGACCAGTTCAAAAACGGTTCAGACCTTCCCAGGATAGAGGCCATTGTTGAGAATGATTTTACCCAGACAAATATTTCCGAAGATCACAGGACCATTAAACTTGCCAAAAAAGCCGCCAAAAATCTTGGTATTTCTTTGGCAAGCAAGATCATTGGCGGTGGTGCAGATGCAAATGTATTTTTTGGCAAAGGCATTGTTGCAGGGGTTCTTGGAACGGGCATGACGGATGTTCACACCTTAAATGAATCTGTTGCCATCAAGGATATGGAGGATGCAGCAAGGTTGGTACTTGAGATTTTAAAGGTTCATGCTGCAGGAGAAATTTAAGGATGATTGCCTATGTTGATATGTTTTCCGGTATCAGCGGGGATATGAGCCTTGGCGCGCTGATTGATCTTGGTGTACCACTTGACTGGTTAAAAGAAAAATTAGGTCATGTTTTAAACGGTTTTCAATTAAAGACACGCATTGTATACAAGCACCATTTAAAAGCAACAGACCTGATTGTAGAGGTCATTGATGAGGGCAGGGGATCACGCAATTATAGTGAAATAAAGGCATTAATTACAAATAGTCCTCTGCCTGAAAAGGTGAAAGAAAACAGTCTTTCAGCTTTCCAGAAAATCGCCCTGGCTGAGTCCCATATTCATGGTAAAGATATTGAAACGGTTCATTTTCATGAAATCGGCGGCATAGACTCCATTGTTGATATTATCGGCTCTTTTCTCTGTGTGGAATATCTTGGCATTAAAAAAGTATATGCATCGTCTATTCCTCTAGGGTCCGGCTTTGTGACCTGTGCTCATGGAAAAATACCGGTACCGGTTCCGGCAACTATGGCAATTTTGAAAGATATTCCTGTCAGATCGTCTGATGCAACAACCGAGATTGTCACCCCGACAGGGGCTGCCATCATTGCTACCCTTGCCTCATCTTTCGGGCACATGCCAAAAATGATCATAAAACAGGTCGGTTATGGTTCAGGCAAAAGAGAAACGGGGTCAGGCCTTCCCAATTTGCTGCGCATTGTTCTGGGAGAACCCCTGAAGGATGAAAATAAAAATAAAACAGGTGTTCAAAAGCAAGCCATTCATGTTGTCAAAACAAACGTGGATGACACAACCCCTGAGGTTCTGGGATTTTTAATGGAAACCCTGTTTGAAAACCAGGCCCTTGATGTCTGTTATATCCCGATTCAAATGAAAAAAAACAGGCCAGGGATTCAGCTGGAGGTGATATGTCGAAAACAGGATCTGGATAATATTGTTCAAATTATACTTACCCAGACCACTTCCATTGGTGTGAGGTATTATGAATGCGAGCGGTCTTTTCTATTAAGGGAAAAAGCCTTTGTTGAAACTTTATTTGGAAAAATACAGGTAAAAAAAATCACTAATCCTGACAATAGTATCCGGTTTGTTCCGGAATATGATATTGCAAAAAAAGTGGCCAAGGAAAAAAAAATTCCATTAAAAGATGTTTACACCCAAATTTTATCTGATGCAAACACTTGACCCAATCTTCTTGACAGGGACTGATGCAGAATATAAAACTTCAAAATGACCTTAAATCAGAAATTTATAATATTTATAGCCACAGGATGCTATTCAGGTAAAATACCTTTTGCACCAGGTACCTTTGGAACTATTGCAGCAATTCCTTTTGCACTTGTTTTTTTAATCATTCCCACATCTTTTACCGGGATTTATATTGCAGGCTTAATCCTTGTGGCTATTTATTTTTCAGACCAGGCTGAAAAGATCCTGGGAAAGAAAGATCCAGGTTGTATTGTTATTGATGAAATTGCAGGATATGTTGTAACCATGTCGTGGGTTCCCATTAATTTCTATACGATTGTGGCAGGGTTTTTTATATTCAGGTTTTTTGATATTGTGAAACCTGGACCTGTGAAATATCTTGAAAATAATTTTTCAGGAGGTGCAGGGATAGTCCTGGATGATATTATGGCAGGTATTTTATCTGCAGCTGTTTTAAGAATTCTATATTTATCAGGCATATTTTAGGAGAAAAGAGATGGATAAAAATTTGGAAAAGGATAAGGCTGTAAAAACGGCAATGAGCCAGATTGAACGCCAGTTTGGCAAAGGATCTATCATGAAACTTGGTGGCAGGGCAATTGAAGCTGTTCCCGTTATACGATCAGGCTCCCTTGCACTGGATAAGGCTCTGGGGGTTGGCGGATATCCAAGGGGCAGGGTGATTGAGATATATGGTCCTGAATCTTCGGGAAAGACAACTCTGGCGCTTCATGCAGTTGCCGAGGCGCAAAAGGATGGCGGGATCGCGGCCTTTATTGATGCAGAGCATGCCCTGGATGTAGCCTATGCCAAACGGCTTGGAGTGGATTGTGATGAACTTTTAGTGTCCCAGCCCGATACAGGGGAGCAGGCCCTTGAAATTGCAGACATGCTGGTCAGAAGCGGCGGCATTGATATCATGGTTGTGGACTCTGTGGCAGCTCTTGTTCCCCGGGCTGAAATTGAAGGAGAAATGGGGGATTCCCACATGGGACTTCAGGCACGACTCATGTCACAGGCTTTAAGAAAGCTTGCCGGCACCATCGGCAAAACCAATACCATCATTATTTTTATTAACCAGATCCGGATGAAAATCGGTGTGGTCTATGGGAATCCTGAAACCACAACGGGTGGTAATGCCTTGAAATTTTATGCTTCCATGCGCCTTGAAATCAGAAGGGCTGCTCCTATAAAAGAAGGTCAGGAAATCATCGGAAACCGGACCAAGGTCAAGGTTGTGAAGAACAAACTGGCACCACCATTCAAAGATATTGAATTTGATCTCATGTATGGAGAAGGCATCTCAAGAACGGGGGACCTGCTTGACATGGGTGTCGATCTTGAGATTGTAGATAAAAGCGGGTCCTGGTATTCTTTTGAAGGCGAAAGAATCGGTCAGGGTAGAGAGAATGTAAAGATCTTTTTAACTGACAACCCAGACATATTTGAAAAAATTGAAATTAAAGTTCGAGAGCAATTGGGCATTGCAAAGCCTGGCAGCAATGATAAAAAAAAAGAAGCCAAAGCATAGTGGTATATTGAATTAG
>CALGRI010000251.1 GCA_937880875.1 uncultured Pseudomonadota bacterium | reverse complement strand
CGGGTTATAGGTTAATGGCTTTCCTATACTAGGAATAAACATATATTCAAATGCCTGCTCATATCTGTTATGTGTTAATGGTGGTTTGCTTGTTTTATATATCATTGTGTCATGTAAATTAAAGCCAATAGACATAAAGTATAATGCCTGTTTAAAGCTCGTTCCTGTTTCTGATCCGTTCACCGTGGCATCCCCTACAACCCAAACCACAACACCACCAGGCTTTGTAATTCTGTATAACTGCTTTGCGATACCTTCAAAATCAAAAACATATCCGTTATACTCTCTCAGATTGTCGTAAGGCGGTGAAGTAACCGTCAAATCAATATAATTTTCAGGAAATGATTTCATGATTTCCAGGCAATCCCCATGGTATATTTTATTTATTTCCATATCAACACCATTCAGGAAGTTTTATTTTTTGCTTAGGTTCATATTTAATAGTTTCTTTACTGACATTCTGAATTTCAATCTTTGTTAAATCACTCATACATTTTACCATTTGCTCAAGCATTTTTTCTGCTTTTGCTTCTTTAGTTTTCACATTTTGCAGGACGTTTCCTTCCTTCTCAGATATGATGATATGAACATCAACGGGCTCTGTCTGACCAAATCGCCAACATCTACGTATAGCCTGGTACATTGCTTCAAATGAGTCTGAAAGGCCAACAAATACCATATTATGGCAATGCTGAAAGTTCAATCCAAATTGTGCGATCTTTGGCTTTGTGACAATTTTCTGATACTTCCCGGAAGCAAATCCGAAAAGGCGGTCTTCCTTCATTTCATTTGTTTGAGATCCGGTTATTTCAACAATATTTTCAACGCTGTTTTTTAATGTATCGCTTTCATAATTCAAATCACACCAATAAAGCCATGGTTCATTTGATCCCTTGCTCAAGTCTGCTGCAAGTCTGCACCTTTCAATCAGGCTTTCTTTTCTGGCCTGCCTACGCTCGTTTAATGTCCTGGCAAGCTCATGGAATAAATAGCCATCAGTTCTTTTCGATTTTACAATATGCTCGTGCATCCTCAATGGTGGTAAGTCAAATCCACCATTCTCATATCCCAGGTCAGACGGTTTGCTGATCATGACAGCCCATTTTGATAACCATGTAAAGAATTCCTTTTCAGCGTGCCCCTTCAATCTCCATTTTTGAGTTTCCCCGGAATCATGCACAAAATAGGTTGATAGCATTTCAGATCTGGTACAGATATTTAAAAATTCTGCATGGTTTCCAATTTCTGTAAAATCGTTCGGGCTCGGCGTGGCTGAACAGCAAAGTTTATATGGAGTTGCATAAAAAGATTCTATTATTTGATTCTTAAAAGCACCGGCAAAGTTTTTGAGTATTCCGGATTCATCGAGACATATTCCCACAAAATCAGACGGGTTGATATTATGGAGTTGCTCATAATTATTGATCCATAAAATCCCGTTTTTATCGGTTGAAACATCAACGTTTATCTTTTTGCCTTCATGTTGAGTCTGCTTTGATACTGCCAATGGTGCAAGAATTAAAACAGGTTTTCCGGTATGCTTCACCACCTGATCAGCCCATGATAGCTGCATAAAGGTCTTGCCAAGTCCGGTACCAGCCCATAAAGCGGCCTTTCCTTTTCTTACAGCCCATCGGGTTAAATCTTTTTGAAATGGGAATAATTTATCCGGCAGGGCTCCAGGTTCAAATCCCTTATTTCTGATCAAAACCTGTTTATCTCTCAAAAACTCAGAATACTCCATCACACCCCCTTTCTTTTCTTGTTTAATATCACTGCCCGTGTCTTATCAGGATCAATGCCAATAGTACCGCAAATCCCGATAAAACTATTAATAGCCTCATCATTGCTATTGAACCAAAAGAGCGCCGATTCTCTCTGGATACGCCTTTCATTTGGACTCCCTTTCGGCCTTGCCAGATCAGCGATAGCCTGGAATAAGACATATCGCCAAAGCTCCCGGCTTGATTCGGCGTTGTCTTGGCGTTCGTGTTCGTTGATTGACATGTTGCTCCTTTGCCCGGACTTTCACCGGGCTTTAGTTATTTAAGAATTGAAACAATATCGGTTCCACAATGACTTCCACCTAATTGATGGATCTTGATTAATCCCTTTTTTTCAAGGGCTTTCAATGTAGCTGAATTTTTATATCTTGCATAAATTTTACCAGCTTTCCATATAAAATCAGTTTCATTGCTTGTCCAGTCTTCAGATACTGTCATCCATCCACCATAGCTTTTGTCGGGAGTTGTAATTTCTGCGCTTTGTATTTCATTCAACATTTTTTCTTGAGCCTTTGAAAGTTTTGTCATGGTCTTGCCCCCTGAATTTAAGTTATTGTTTATCATGGTTTAAATAATACAGGAATAAATTAAACAAGTAAAACCCGGCTTAAGGCAATCTCAGGCAGTGACAGGCAATGAGAGGGAAATAGAAGCTAATATCAATTAAGATCATAGATTCTTAACTAAGATTAACCAATTGCTTCGATTATGAACCTTGACACAGGATTTTCAATAAATAAATCATCATTTTTTTTCAGGGGCCTGCTGGTTAGGATTAATTGGTCTTTGGCCCGGGTAAAACAGACATAGGCAAGGCGCCTGGAGTCGGTCAGATTATTTGATGCAATATCTCTTTTGTCAGGAAAAATGCCCTCGTTGAGGCCAATGGCAATGACTGTGCTAAATTCCAAACCCTTAGCTGCATGACAAGTCATGAGCATCAAACCCTCTGATTCTTCCTTGACTTCATCGGAAATATCCCAAACCGCCAACCAGGATAAATACTGCTCAATAGTCCCATCATAATGATCCAGCATCCAGCCATAAACAAACTCAAATATGTCAGATGTTCCAAAACCAAATTCAACATCTTTCATCCAATCAATCACTGTGGCCATGTCCCCATTTTCGGAAGATTTAAACCATTTTTGCCAAGTGTAGGTCTCGTTGACATGAACGGCTTTCCACGTCTCAAAGCGGCTTTGAAACTCTACACATGACAACATTCTGATATCTGAATATTCAGTCTGAGTTATTCCTAGATAATCCTTGATCAATAGGAAGCTGAAATTATCAAATGGATTCACAATCAATTTTAAAAAAGCATGAAAGCGCCGGAAAGGTTCGCTCCTGGTCATGGCTGTTTTTTTGCCGATATATTCATGCTTAATATTGGATTCAGTTAAGAGTCTGGATAGCTTTTCAAGTAGCCAATGGTTCCGGGCAAGGATGGCGGTATTTTCAAAATCAATAACATGTTTCATTCTTTTTATAAAATTAATAATTGTCTGGCTATCCATATCTGGAAAAGAAACAACATTGACCCAATCTTGACGTATCGCCTGCATAGGCTCCCCCAACTCCCCACCATTATGACCAATCAAATTATTAGCTGCCTCAACGATATTGGCACTTGATCTGTAATTGTCTTTGAGATTGTAGATATCAAAAAGGTGTTTGTTCCTGACAAGATATTCCGGATCTGCCCCCCTGAAGGAATAAATTGACTGTCTGGGATCTCCAACTGCAAAAAGAGAAGCATTACATAGTTGGCAGATATCGTTTAAAATTTGCCACTGTAAAGGGTCTTGATCTTGACATTCATCTGATAACACATGGCGCAACCCCATGAACTTTGAAATCTTTGGAATAAGCCTTTTAAACTCGGTCAGGATGGTACCGTATGTCAAGGCATTGTTTTCTTTGCATCTTGCGAAAAATGCGGCCATAAGATAATTTGCTTTGTCGTGTTCCAGGTTGATTGATCCGGTTGTATAAAACACATAGAAAGCGGCCATCACCTCACCCTTTTTAACCCCCCTCCAAGTTTTCCCATTGTGATACCCTAACTCTTTGGCAACCTCTTTTAATAAAAATTCTTCTTCAAGCGATCCATAGACTGTGATTTTTCCAGGTTTCAATCCAATCAACTCGCCAAAGCGCTGTAAATAATTCAGGGCAACTGAATGGATCGTTCCGGCTGTTATTCTTTTTGAAGCGCCACCTATGACCTTTTGAAGCCTGTCTTTGATCTCTCCTGCAGCTTTTCTGGTAAAGGTCAGGCAAAGTATCTCATAAGGGCTCACATTGCAGGTTTCAATCAGGTGTTTGATTCTGGCAATCATCGTTCTGGTCTTTCCACTGCCTCCGCCTGCTATAACCAATGCTCTTTTAGATTCTGTATATGCTGCTTTTTCTTGCTCTGGACTTAATTTCATAATATCAACTCCCTATTTTTTAAATACATATAATCTAATTTCTCACGAAAACGGCTACAATTAGTTGTTGTTATTTCCAAAATACTTCACACTAATTCCTGATAAAATAGGCTTAAATTAGTTATGGTTATATCGGCCACT
>CALGRI010000250.1 GCA_937880875.1 uncultured Pseudomonadota bacterium | reverse complement strand
CTGACACCCTTTGGCATCTGGTTCCTCAAAGCTATGGGAATGAAAATTGGACGGCATGCCTTTATCAACACGGAGTATATCTCAGACCCTCAGAACATCACTATAGGCGACGATGCGGCCCTTGGCGGCAGCGTACGAATCTTTGCCCACTATGGTGGCCATGGCAATCTTGTCATTTCTCCAGTAGTCATAGGTCCTAGGGCAACCATAGGGCTTGCCACAACGATCATGGGCGACGTCCATGTAGGTGCGGATGCTACTATCTTAGCCCATTCGGTCCTTATGCCCGGCAGCCGTGTAGGGAAAGGTGAGACATGGTGTGGTGTGCCTGCCCGGAGGTTGTCCAGGGAAGAAATGGAGCATTTTAAGGAGAGGATTCGATAGGTATAGTAAAACCGAAAATGAGTTTTTGCTCCTTCTACTCAGTGTTAAATTATATAAACCAAAAACAGTATCACAAGGGATTCTTTCAAATTACGATTTATAAAGTACCAATATATTGAACTAAACCGAACCATTCTGGAAGTAAACACGGTTTCCACGGTTGAAAAATAGCCCGGAATATTAAAGGGAATCATGACCTTCTTTTTTTAAAAGCGCCTCATACCAGCAGGCAAATTCAAACATCCCCCTTATTTTTTCATCATTGTTGATGATCCCCAGGCACATTTCAAAGGCTCCCTGGGCAAAGGAACTGGAGTATTCATCATGATCAGTCTGGGTTAAAAATTCCCGGATGAGGACCTGGGTGGTGCGGTTGGTTTTATCTTTTCTGATATCAATGGGGTCTTTGGGTTCCTGAAAAGGGTCCCAGTCTTCATAGCCTTTTTTAAGGATCTGCTTCTGGCCTCTTTTTCCCATGGCATCAAAAATGGCTTTTTTTCTCTCTTCAATTTCTTCGGGGGTAAAATTATGCATTTTTTTGGACTCCAAGGTATTCTTCATTAAAATCTGTAACCATTGTCATTGAAACAGGAATTAACATTTCATGCATTTTAATATTCTTGGATTTTATATCCTTTACCAATTGGGCAGAAAGAAGTTGGAGCTGGGTATACATTTTATCCATATTCAATGTGGGGTAGGGTTGTCCCTGTATGAAATTTGTACGGCCGCAGATATGGCTGACACCGGCTGTGGAAGTCGGGATTCCATAAATCCTGCAGGTAATCGGCCTGTGCTCATACATGACACACAGGTCGTTCTCCCCCAAAAGGGGACACCTGACCCTTTCCTGGGACATTTTACCGACTATTTCCAATTCGTTTGCCCCGTTTTTAACTTCTTTGTATGCATCCCGTTTCATCTTTGTAAGAGCCCGGTCTGTTTTGCCGGCAATTTCAATAAGATCATTTTTTTCTTTACCCGTGAATTTTTTTAAGAATTTATCGTTTAAATACAGGGCTTCTATGAGGGTCAGATCAAAAATGGCATAGCAGCAGTCACTGCATTTTTCCCTGCAGAACACTTCTTTGGGAAAATCTTTTTTTACACGGTCAAACACGGCATCTGCCATATGGACAATTGCTTCATATTTGACAAAGTGTTCTCTTAAATTCATAATATTTATCCTTTATTCAATACTGATTTGAAAAATTATCAAGTTTTATGGCGGCACTATTTGCCAATACAAAAATTATTAAAAATAGTATCCAGTATATCCAAAGACGCGGTTTCCCCTGTAATTTTTCCAAGAGAATCAATACTGTTTTTAAGATCAATTGTCATGGTTTCTTCTTCCAGGGGTTGGGTTAACCCTTTTTTTACAGCTGTAAGACTTTTAACTGTCTGTTCCAGAGCTTTTTTATGCCGCAAATTAGGAATGACCGATGATTTTTCCATGTCAAGGCCGGCTATAGTGATTTCCACTATTTTTTGTTTTAATTCTTTAATCCCCAGGTTTAAAAGAGCGGATATTTCAATTTTAGGAAGGTGTTGGTATTTTTTTGACAATTCAGGCAGAGGGTGTTTTTTAATATCAATTTTATTAATTACAAAAATAATTTTTTTGTCTGATTGATTTCTAAAGGGCACTATTTTTTCCAGCTCCTTGTCTGAAAATACAGTTCCCGGTTCTTTCATGAACAGCACAAGGTTTGAGGCTTTAATGTGATCCATTGCCTTTTGAATACCGATAATTTCTACAAGATCATCTGTCTGGTGAATTCCTGCAGTGTCAGTAACCACAAAGGGTATTCCGTCTATATTCAATCCTTCTTCAATGGGATCCCTTGTGGTTCCGGGAAAGGTTGTTACAATAGCCCGGTCCTGTTCAATGAGTCGGTTCATAAGGCTTGATTTTCCCACGTTCGGCGCCCCGCAGATGGCAATGCGTATTCCATCCTTTAGGAAACATGCATCTTCATGCTGCTGAATAAACCCCCGGCATTTTTCAAGCACATCATCAATCATTCCAATTTCTTTTCGGGACGGTTCAAAGGGGTCCACGTCATCTGGAAAATCAATATTTACTTCAAGTAAGGAAAGGAAATTAATGAGGTTTTTTCTTAACTCCTGGATCTGGTCTTTTAATACTCCAAGATTCTGAGATGCGGCAAATTTCAGCGATTTTGCTGATTTTGCATTGATGATATCAGCTACTGCTTCTGCCTGGGTCAGGTCGATTCTCTGGTTTAAAAAGGCCCGTTTTGTAAATTCTCCGGGTTCGGAAAGTCTTGCACCCCGGGAAAGGATTTCATTAAGAAGGGTTCTTAATACAATGGTTCCGGAATGGGCCTGAATTTCAACAACATCTTCTGCTGTATATGAGGAAGGCCCTTTCATGGGAATCAGTAAAACCTCGTCCAGAATATCCTTGTTTTTGGTATCAAAAATATATCCGTGATAAACTCTGTGGGAGTCTAATTTTGTTCGTCCGCAAGCCTTATTTTTTGTTTTTGAAAAAATCTTTGATGCGATATCAAAAGCTTTTGGGCCGGAGATACGTATGACACCAATGCCGCCGCTTCCAAAGGGAGTTGCGATTGCAGCAATTGTATCATTCATGTCGCTTTATTCTTTTACCCGTCTTTTACCCCTGAAGGAATTTTTCTTTTTAGGGAAAATGACAAGTCTTCTATAGTAACCATCACCCATGCTCTGGGTTCTGACCTGGTTATCATCCTTTAATGCCAGATGGACAATACGCCTGTCCTGGGCACTCATCTGGTTGATGGTTGCAGGTCGTCCTGTCTTTTTGGCCTTGTCAGCCATTTTAAAGGCCAGGTGTTTAAGATTGGATTTGCGGGTTTCCATGTATCCTTCGATATCCACCTTTACCCTTACCCTGGCTTCACTTTTTCGATTGATAATTTTATCAGTTAAAAACTGCATGGCATCGAGGGTTTGGCCCTTTCTGCCAATCAGAATACCGGAATTTCCACCTTCAATGCTTAAGGTCAGCCTGTCAGATTCTGTGCTGGCAGTTACCTTTGATTCGTCCGTGATCAGGTCAGCCATTTTTTGTAATGCTTCTATACCAAGAGCAACAGCCTCTTCAGACACATCAACAGCCTCTTCAGGCACATTAACAGCCTCTTCAGGCACAT
>CALGRI010000249.1 GCA_937880875.1 uncultured Pseudomonadota bacterium | reverse complement strand
GATGTTTTTTTTGGGGATTCCTGTTTTTGGATCATTTCATGCGGTTCTGTACCCAGAACCGGAAATATATGTACGCACACCCTGTACATGAACATGAGGGCTGCAATTAGTGCCGCGGTTATAAACATTTCACCCACTGAAGGGAAATATGATGTAAGTTTATAGGGCGGCGTATAGGCAACTACAAACACATTGATTCTGTTTAAAACGATTCCCAGCACAAAAACAAGGGAAGCAAAGAACAAAAGCCCGGGAGATCTTCTGACCCGCTGGAATAATAGAAGAACAAAAGGCATGAAGACACAGATTATCATTTCCACTAAAAATGAATTGGACTGGTAGGTGCCGTCCAGAAGATAGACATAACTGCCGCGCACCATCATATCCCCCACCTTGACCGCCATGTAAAGCCCCATTAGAACCGGCATGTATTTGGCAAGAGGCGTGAGTACCTCCATTTCCGGCTCCCTTCCAAAGGATTTTGATACCAGGATGGATTCAAAAACAACCATGGGATATCCTGCAGCAAAGGCGGAAAGAAGGAACAGGAGCGGCAGAATCGGCGTGTACCACAGGGGATGAATTTTGGAAGGCGCAATGAGCATTAAAGATCCCAGACTTGACTGGTGAAGACAGGAAAGAACAATTCCGGCGATGATAAATAAAAACATGACCTTTCCGGCAATTGTGTTAATCAGGGCCAGGCCTTTTTCTGCAATATTATTGAATCTGGCTAAAAACCAGGGCAGATTGATTTTTCCTAAGAATCGTTCTGCTACAATGGGAATAAATTCAAAGTAAAGAACATGAAGATAAATCATTACACAGATAGCCACTTCAAACAGCACTGAATTGCCATTGTGATTATAAATCGGGCTTGTGATATTCCAGTATCTGCCAATATCCACCAAAAGGCCCAATACAACAAATGTATATCCAAGCATGGCAGTAAGAAGTGCGGGCCGGATAACAGCATGGTATTGATCCCGGTTAAACACATAGGCAATGGCGCCCGTGGTAAAACCTCCGGCTGCCAGGGCTACACCCGTGGCCACATCAATGGCAACCCAGATTCCCCAGGGGTATTGATTGTTCAAATTGCTGACCGCGCCAATGCCAAAAATAAACCTGGTGGCAACAAAAATGCCTCCAATGGCCATCAGTCCCAGCATTACCATGACACCGGGAGTTAAAAACTTTTCCTGAACCGGTGCTGCTGCTTCATGATGACTCATGAGGATCTCCTTTTTCCGATGTTTTATCTTCTATCTTTTTTTTGCCATTTTTCATAAATCCTGTGGCCAGCATCACACCTCCAAGAACAGAGTATAGAATGATGGGAGCTGCAAAATACTGGAACAAAGAGTGCTGGATTGTTTCCGTCAGCCTGGGAGGAGCCTTGTGGCTCAATTCCGGGAAACCAATTGTTTTAAAGGGCTGTGAAGCAAGATATAGCCAGGATGTGCCACCGACCTCTTTTTCGCCATAAATATGATCTACATATTTGCCAGGATTATTCTTCATTTTCCATTCAGCCAGTTTTAAAAGATCCTTCTTTTTCCCAAAAGTCATGACCTCTCTTGGACACACCTGGGCACAGGCAGGAAGCCCGCCGTCCTTTAAGTAATTAAAGCAGAAGGTGCATTTTCTTACCTCAGGGGTCAGAGCATTATCATATTCATAGGCTGGAACCTGGAAAGGACAGGCCACCATGCAATATCTGCATCCAATGCATTTTTTTGCATCATAGGTCACAGCTCCGTTTTCCTCTTTAACCAAAGCTCCTACGATGCAGGCAGAGACACAGGAGGGATCATTGCAGTGCATGCACTGAAACTTCACAAAAGTGGGGCGTTCCCGCCAGGTAAGGGTTCCTATATTTTCAGGATAATACTTATTTACCACAGTATAAGATGTTTCATCCATACGCCTCTCTTTTTCAAGAACTGTCAACTCCTCATAAGATTCAACAGGTTTTGGAAGAGTGTGGCGCTGGTTGCAGGCCTGTTCACACTTTCTACACCCCACGCAGAGTGTCGTATCCACCAAACAACCAAGGCTGTCCAAAGATGGTGCTGGTATTTCGCTGGCATTTGCAGTACCAATTCCGGCACCCAGTGCAGCACCGCCGGCACCTAATACTTTAAAAAACCCGCGACGACTTAAGTCCATAAATCCTCCTTAATTCCCATTGAATGTGACGATTTCATTTGATATATTTCTTTATGTTTAAACATCATTATATGTTCAAATATTCTGTTATTTTTTTTTAATAATCAGCCTGTAATGGTTGTTTTCCCTGTGTTTTTCAATGCTTTGATTAGAAAGCGGTTCAATGAGAGCCATAATATTATTGATCACATCAACATCTTTCACCAGAACTTCTATCCGGTCCCCGCTTTTCATCTGGTTCACCTCTTTTTTACAATTGAGAATACTTATGGGCCAATCTATATCCTGTATATCAATATTTCGGTTTGTGGGCACAGTATGCTCCCTTAAATTAGCTACTGATTCTCAATTTATAATTTTATAGATGAATCATAATAGCAAATTCCTTGCCAAATTTTTTGCATATTGAGAAAATCATATATCTTATTGTTATTACGTAATTAATTTTTAT
>CALGRI010000248.1 GCA_937880875.1 uncultured Pseudomonadota bacterium | reverse complement strand
TTTTTCCCGGCCTTAGCAAGGCGAACCAGATCAATAATCTTAATGGTTGGGTTCGTAGGTGTTTCCAGATAAAGCAGGTCACACCCTTTGGCCACTTCAGCTTCAATCGCTTCATGATCCGTAGTATTGCAAAGGGTTACATCTACATTGATTCGAGGTAAAAATTCGGTAAATAGCTTGTTGGTTCCGCCGTATGTGTCCTTTACCGATACCACCCGTTGACCCGGTACCAGGAGGGAAAACAGTGTGTACCACGGGTACTTGTGTCGCATTCTGCATCAAATATTCTTCTTCCCCTGCCCATACAGAACAAGTGCCTTTCCCTATTGATTGCTTCTTCACTAAATAACCTCCTTTAAAAAAGCCAATGCCGTTTTGACATATAATTTAGTTCCCAGGACCAGTGCATCTTCATCTATATCGAATTTGGGATGGTGGTGGGGATAAGATGTTTGTTTTGAATTATTTCTTGCTCCTACAAAGGCATATGCTGATGGGACCCTATTTGCAAACTCTGAAAAATCCTCCCCGGCCATGGTTCGGAAATCAGAAGTTACCTTTTGTTTATCTTTAAGAATATCAGATGCCGCTCTCCTTACCAGCCGTGCCATAGATGGGTCATTGGAAAGCATGTGGTTACCAATTTTAAATTCAAGATCATAATTTGCATTGTGGAGATGGCAGATATTTTTTACAGTCCGTTCAAACTGTTTTAACACATCACACCCTTTATCAACCAAAAAACGAATTGAGCCTTGTAAAATAACCTTTCCCGGTATTGTAGTGGTGTTTGTTCCACCATGGATACTTGTAAACATGACCACTACCGGGTGCAGAGCATTGATCTGCCTTGTCTGTATCGCCTGGACAGCTTGAATAATATGTGATGAAACAAAGATTGGATCAATTGATTCATGTGCAAATCCGGCATGCCCGCCACGACCCGTGATATTCAGTGTAAAATAATGACTGGCAGCCATTACCGGTCCATCGCAGATATCAATTGTACCTGTTTTAAGCTGGCTCCAGAGATGACATCCAAAAGCTGAATCCACATCGGGATTTTTTAGAATATCTTCCTCTATCATTTTATAGGCACCCGCATCTTCTTCATTTGGCTGGAAAGCAAAAATAATTTTCCCGGCAATGCTCTCTTTCAGATTAGCCAGCAGTTTTGCCGCAACCAGAAGCATGGCCATGTGTCCATCATGTCCGCAGGCATGCATCACTCCTTTGTGTAGGGACTGAAACTTAAGACCGGTTTCTTCCTGAACAGGAAGAGCATCCATATCTGATCTGAGCAAAATGGTCCTGCCTTGTTTTTCTCCTGACAGAATTGCTTTTACCCCTGTTTTTGCGATTTTTCTTGTTTCTATACCCGTATTGTTAAGATACGCGATTATTTTTTCCTGGGTTTGGAATTCTTTGAAGCCAAGCTCCGGGTATTGATGAAAATCGCGTCGAAGACAAATAAGTTCCGGAACAAGCTCTTCCAGATGTTTTTTCAAATTCATAAACTTCAAATACCTTTTAGTTTATTATGTATCATAGCAAAACAATCTGAATATATAATAAGTTCAGAAAAAGCAAGTTCTCTCATCCCTTTGATCTATTATTTCATCAAAAATCAATTCTGATCGCATTTCACTTTTAGTTTATATGGAAGCTTGACAATCTATATACGGCACTGATATTATCCATGTAAATCATAAAAGAAGGTTGTCTATATGCATGGTTATATTCAGAGGATTATAGAAAAAGAGTTGCACAGATCACTGACTCGTTCTCCTGCTGTAGCCATTCTTGGCCCTCGGCAATGCGGAAAGTCAACAACCGCCAAGATGTTGCTTAGAAATATTCCTTCAATCTATCTTGATCTACAGGATCGTGTTGATCGTAATAAATTGGCCGAACCTGAACTTTTTTTTGATCGTTACCGCGATAGGCTTGTCTGCCTTGACGAGATTCAGCTCCTGCCTGAATTTTTTTCCGTACTCCGCTCGGAAATAGATAAGGATCGCAGGCCAGGAAGATTTTTAATTTTAGGTTCAGCCTCCCGTGACCTCATAAAGCAATCAACCGAGTCTCTTGCTGGTCGTATTTCTTATACTGATCTCACACCATTCCTGCTTAAAGAAGTTGCCAACGTTTCATCGTGGTCCAATCTTTGGCTGCGGGGTGGTTTCCCTGACAGCGTTCTTGCTGATAATGATCTGAACAGTTTTGACTGGCGTCTCGATTTTATTCGGACATTCATGGAACGTGACATTCCCAGCCTGGGTTTTAATATTCCAATTCCAGTGATTGAACGTTTATGGCTGCTGTTGGCACACTATCATGGACAAACCGTAAACTACCATAAATTGGCATCAGCAGCTGATATCTCTATTCCTACCTTGAAAAAATATCTTGCCATTCTGGAACATACATATATGGTTCGCATGCTGCCACCAACCGAAACAAACCTTAAAAAGAGATTGATTAAATCTCCTAAAATCTATTTGCGTGATAGTGGAATTCTTCATGCCCTTCTCGAAATCGAAAAGTATGATTACCTCTTGGGCAATCCTATTGCAGGTGCATCCTGGGAAGGTTTTGTCATTGAGAATATCATAGCTCAGAATAGTCGCTGGAGACCGTCATTTCTGCGCACCTCCAATGGGGCTGAAATAGATTTGGTCTTAGAACGAGCCGGACAGTATCGGCTCTTTGAGTGCAAGCTTTCAAAAGCGCCAAAACCCTCACGAGGATTCCATGAACTGGTTGATTTCATGCAGCCTGAATCGGCTTGGGTTATTGCACCTGTGGATGAACCCTATGAGATAAAGAAAGGGTTTTTTGTCTGTTCTCCAAAACATTTAGACATGGAACTCCGTTTGTCGGATAACACTCCTCCATTACCAAAAAGGGCGTAAGCGGTAAAATCCGGTGCATTTTTAAGTTGGAAGAATTTATGCCCAATGTAATTCAGTGAGCCATTTGGATGCACTTCTAATTTCCGCCCCATTCGGGAAAGTCTTTTCTCTGTCCAGCTCTTTTGAAACTTGAATCATTTTAATGTTGGGAAAGAATTTTTTGAATATCTCAAAATTGGGGCTGAGACTGTTGTCCTTCCATTTTACTTCCAGTAATAGCGAAGGGATATTATTTGCGGTTATGCAAAAATCAATTTCTCTGCCATCCTTATTTTTCAGATAATACAGTTTCCCTTCCTCTCCCAGACAATCTTCCCGGAAATGTAATTCTTTTTGAATGGCACATGCCACAGCATTTTCAAGTTTAACACCTTGATCACCCAGAACCTGGCCTGTATCGTAGAAGTAAAATTTGGGAGTTTTCTGAATAGCTCTGGCAATGTTTTTGTGGAAAGGCGATACTTTAAAAAGCACATACATATTTTCAAGTATTGTTAACCATCTTTTCACAGTTTTATCTGAACATTGTAGATCCTGTGCAAGGGAGCTATATGAGACTGGACTTCCTACCCGGTGCTTTAATAATTGGATCAGTGTTTCAATCTGAGTGATCTGCTGGACATTTTCCAGGTCAATGAGATCTTGCTTTAGAATGATATCAAGATGGGATTTTTTCCAGCGATTATAAAATCGGTTTGTTCCAATTAAAAAGGGTTCGGGAAAACCACCAAACGCCAAAAGTTTATCCAACTCAGCCTCAAGATCATCCGGTTTCAAAAAAGTGTGAATTTCTTTAAGATCCAGAGGATGAATTCTGAATTGGAAAAACCTTCCTGCCAGAGAATCTCCAACCTTCTTATACGTATCTAATTTGGCGCTGCCTGTAACAAGTATTGATGGCGGAATACCTTCCGTATCATAAATCCCCTTTAACCATGATTTCCAGTTTTTTAATTTGTGCAGCTCATCAAAGATAATCAGAGGTTTTGATCGATCCCAGGATTTTTCCTGTAAGCTTAATCTGTCATCGATATTATCATAGTTGAAATAATCAAAATCATTTTCCAACATTTTCGATAACGTTGTCTTTCCAGTTTGGCGCGGTCCGGTTAGCAGGATAATTTTTCGGTTTAAATCTTCTTGAATATATTCTGTCAGGTAACGTTTCATGAAGACTATTTTGACATCAATTCCGAAATAGTCAAGACTTTTTCGGAATTCAGTTCGATAAAGTCGTCCAACTAAAGCGGATCAAAGATGATCGGATCCCATTTTTTCTACACCGCAATATCATAATAAGGAGATGGAATAGTAGGATAGGCACTGTAAATGTGGTTAAACACACAATCAGACAATATTTTCACTTCATCATCGTTATAACTTTTTTCAGGTAGTCCTGATTTATCATCAAAAAGAAAATCAAAGATATTTTTAACTTTTCTCCCAAAAAGAAAGACCCCGGAATTTCGGAAATTTTAGAAATTACAGGACAAATATTCGACAAGACCTGTCAAATCTTCGCTCCATGGAACGTTGTCTTCTGAAAACCGTTCCCCCCGGCCATAAAATAAAGATTTACAGTATTGGGCGGCTTTAAGATCGGTTACAGCATCCCCCACCATCAGCACCTTTGATGCATCCAGTCTGTTTTCAGAGATAATCCGCTCCAGAAGGTACTACTTTTCAGGCGGTATCCCATGAATGCCCTTAAAATATGGTGCAAGCCCCCTCTGTATGAGAATATCCTGAAGCTCTTTTTCAGGTGTTCCGGATGCAACGAACATCGGCAGTCTGCCGGACAAAAGTTCCAGACTTTCTTTTGCACCGTCCACCATCGGAACATCCAGGACAGCATTAATACAAAGCTGTGTAAACCGGTCACACAGCGTATCCATCATTTCATCAGATAGAGGGGCTTTAACCACCTCGCGGTAAAACCACTCAAATTTTTTAAACCTGCTGATCCCTCCGTGTTCCCTGTGATAGTCCATTAGCTGATCCATGGC
>CALGRI010000247.1 GCA_937880875.1 uncultured Pseudomonadota bacterium | reverse complement strand
GTGCTGCAAAAACCTCTACAGCTTCGGCAGCAGCAGCTAAAAAACCTTCTGTGTCCAACGCTGTCAAGAAAGCTGCGGCTAAAAAACCCAGCTTCTCTCTTGTGGCTTCTTATCAGATGAAAAACATCAAACGAAGTGGCAAGATGGTCTATCAGATGAATCATTTCAGATCTGAAACCCAGGGGTTTACCATGACTGAAAACATCGGCAGTCTTTACCGCCGGTATGGAAATGACAGCCGGATATTCAAGGCTGTCACCATTGATGATGCAGTCTTTAAACAAAGGGAGATTCTGGTCACCCTTGACGGTCAGGATACTGCCACATTCACAAAATATATGAACTTTGTCACCGTAAAGATGGAAAAAAATCATCAATCCGGAGAGACCACCAATGATGAAGTGGTGATCACACCGGAAATATTCAATCAAAGCAACAACTCCTTCAGCCTCAACTATGGGTACAAAGGCGACACCAACCGGGATCAATGGCTGGATTATCAATACCAGGTGATCTGGTCTTTTCATGGCGGCTTTGAAATCCGGTCTGAATGGAACAAGGCAAACAGTCCCATGCTTGCGCTTTATCCGCCCTATCGTTACCGGGGTCTGACCATTGAAGGCGAAGGCGAACAATTGCAGGCAGCCAAGGTGCGCCATGCCGTCATCACCGTCAACAGTCAGATTGAAGGCAAGCAGATCACCACCCAGGCAACCATCAAGAACCAGGGACCGGCTCCTGCACTTCATCTGGATATCCCTGAAGGCTTGAATGGCCAGCCCGGAGAGGTGAGTATTATATGGTTTTTAAAAGGCGGTAAAAAAGTGACGTCATCTCCGCAAAAACTGGAAGGCGATATCATTTACTGGGATGAATTACCAGAGGGGGGGAGGATTTAGTCAATGACACAAAAATCGTTTCAAGGTTTTTTAAATTTTCTGTTACTTGCAGCTTTCCTGATGCTACCCCTGCAGGCTGAGGCGCTTGTGAATTACGAGGCCGGCCGGATTGAGGTGAACGGGATTTTGCTTTTACAGGATGCCGGGGACAGCAAGACTTATTATTATCTTCCCCCTGCACCAAGGGTATCGGAACGCAAAGACGGAGGGCTTGAGCTGTCGGTCATCAAATTTGTTGATCCCAAAGGAGAGACCAGCGGCGGCCTGTTTCACATGCTTGTGTCTCTTTCGCTTCCAGCAGAAGATCTTGAGGCATTGCAAGCCGGGCTGAAGGCCATTAAACCGGATGCGAAAATTGCAGGGCCGGTACCGTTAAAACAGGATAAGGAGGCCAGTTTTACCATCATATCCGGCACCTTGACCGATAAAGGATTTACAACCAGCATGATCAGCAGCGGCCGGGCACCAATCACACCCGGTTCCAAGGCAGCGGTTGCAGCAACGCTTTCTCCCCATGGGGCCACCTTGTTATGGGAGTCGCTGCAAAAACCCACATCTGATGTGTCAGTAGCGCTTCGGGCCTATTATGAGGCTACGTTGCCGTCTTTTGAGGCAAAGGTGTCTGCACAGGTGTCCACGGTGTATACCCATTTTTCAAAGCTGAGGAACAAACAGGACGGGTACTCAAAAAAACAGGTTAGAGATATTGTGGACGAACTGGTCAGAACCGGCGATATCAAGGTGGATGTCATGGACAGAATGCCGGAAGATACGGCAAATAAAGCCATGCAATCCCTTGTGGATCTGATTACCGGAAAGCTGACCGAGGTTATTTTTGATCAGAAAACCGGTTTTACCGCCATCCCGGAAAAAGAAAAAGCAGTGGAACAAGGACAGATCAAGGGACGCCAGAAAAAGGGCTGGCTTGCCACGCTGTTCACCAGTACCGGCAACCAGAAATATGTTTCAGATAATCAGTTTGTTCTTAAAAAACGGGAAGATATTAACCGGGCGGTGTTTAACATAAATCTAACCAGACGGGCGGTTATCAAGGTGCCTGTGGATACGGCGGGCAATATTTCCGGGCTTTTTCAGGAGTTTGGCAGCAATCCTGACATGTTTCGGGTGGTCAACCTTGCTGATCCTGCTTTTCAAAAAAGAGAACTGTTTTTCAGGATTGATGGAGACTATTCCGGTGCATTTGAAAATATCATGAATTTTGCCGGGGTATCCATTAAAAAAACCTATAAAGGGCAGGCTGATGCCACAGGCGAATTGATTTTTACACGAGAAGATATCCGGGATGGACAAATGGGCAAAAGTTGGAAGTACGCCCGTCTTGGAGAGAACAAGTCAACCTGGCTCAATTATAATTACCGGACCACCTGGAGCATACAGGGACAACATAAGGTACGGCAACCTGAAAACCCGGATGAATGGCTTTCAAGCGCTGATCCCATCATTACCATTGCACCCCCTTTAAAGCGGACCGATCTTGAGATTGATGCAGATCGTTTTTTATTTGAAGATGCAGGGATGAGAAGTGCAACCGTTGAAATAAAGTATAAGATTTTCGGTGAAGAAAAAAAGCAAAGGCTCGGTGTCATGCGGGCAACCGATGCTGAATCCGTGTCCAATGCGGTTATTTTTCATGATCCGGGTCAGCCCATCCAGTATCTGGTAAACTGGTACCCGGCCAAAGGCAAGCCTGAAAAAGGAGAGTGGCAGGATCTGGAAGATAGCTACCTGGTGCTTGTGCCACCTGGAATATAAGAGTCCAAAGACAAGGCTTAGAATGTAAAAATCGAAATATGAACAATAAAAATATTTGCCGCCCTGTGTGGCACACCCTAAGGAGGATGATATGATGTCAAATCGCTTTGCCCGGCTGATCATGGGCCTTTTGTTTGCCCTGGTGCTGGTTGTCCCGGTCTCTGCAGCACCAAACAATTACATGAAACAATTTAAGCCCACCCGTATCAAATCCGCTCTTACCATACCGTCTGTGGCCGCAGTAAAAGAGGTGGGGGGAATCCGGTATGGCCAGCATGTTGATATTAAACTTAAAGATGGAACCACTGTGCGGTGCTTTTCTGCAGCCACAAAAGACCCTGCTGTAAAATCGAAAAATTATTATTATCTGCCGGCCAATCCGAGAATTTCCAAGGACAAGGACGGTACCCCGAAATTTTCAATGATCCGGTTTGTTACGGATAAAACCAAGGAGGCCGGCGGCGCTGAAGGCGCAATTATCCATTTTCTGGTGGAATATGGCCTGACTGACAACCAGCAGAAAGAAACGGCTAAAGAACTTAAAAAAAGAGAAAAAGGAGCATTATTAAAAGGTGCCGTGCCCCTGGAAATGGGTGCAGAAGGAAACAGTTTTAATGTGGTTTCTGCAACATTGACAGACAAAGGGTTTACCTCCACCCTGGTGACAACCGGAAAGGCTCCGGTCATGGAAGGGCAGCAGGTGGCTGTCGCAGCCCGGCTTGATGCGTATGGTGCCACCCTTCTGGCAAAAAGCCTGGAACAGCCCACAACCGATATATCCGTGGTGTTTGATCTGAAATATGTTGTCAAACTGCCGGCCTACGATGTCCGGGTTATCATAAATTACGATAAATATCATGAGATTGAAAAAGAATATACGGAAACACGGGAAAAGAAGACAACCAGCAAGCGTTACTGGGATCCAAAGTGGTATAATCCTTTGAAAATCAGCACAAAAAAATCAACCACCATTACAGAAGAGGAACAGACCCGGGCACTTGATTTTCTCCAGGAAACCGGTGTTGTGACCTTTGATTATGTGCAGCATGTTCCGGATGCAGACAAGGAGATTGTTGATTCCGGTCTTCACAAGATCGTTCTGGAATCTTTTTTTGATATGCAGAAAAGACTGGGGGAGCCCAGTGAAGAAGAACTCACCGACGAAGGTGATTCCGAGACTGAGAAGGCAGATGCTGCGGAACGCCGCAAAAATGCGGCAAAGGCAAAAAAATACCAGTATACGGTATTCCAGAGAAAAGAGATCAAACGTAAATCTACCCAGACCCTGCATTTGAAAAAAGTGATTGCCCGGTATGAACACCACACCATGACCGGCAATGTGGGAACTTGGTATGCCAAATATAAAAACAATCCAAAGCTGGTGGCAGAGGTCAATCTGGATGATCCATTCTTCCAGAGAAGAGAGATGCGGTTTGTCATTGATAACGAGGCCTATGATATTTTTAAAGAGATGGTCAATTATGCCACGGTTCAGGTCCGTGTGCCCCGCAAGGGCGAACGGCCTTTTATTGATGAGATCACCATTGATAAAAAGTATCTGGAAACAAACGGCCAGACCGCCCTTTTAAGCTATGCCCGCATGGGAGATGACAAACAGATGTATGACTATGCAGTCCAGTGGAGCCTGAGAGGGGGATATCTGTATCCAAAGGAGCCGAACTGGAAAACAGGCGAGTTGATGGCCGTTACCCTGTCTGCCCCGGTTCGTCCGGTTACGCTTGAGGCTGAAGCAGATCTTGATGAACTCAGTGAGATGGACGTTGCCAGGGTGAGTGTGGAACTCCAATACAAACGGTTCGGCAAACTGTTTGTGGATAAAAAAGGATTGTCAATTTCCCCTGCTGCCGGAGAAGCCGTGGTAAACAAGGTCATTTACCAGGATGTCACTGCTGATAAGCTCCAATACCGGTTGATATACCATCACAAGAAACTGGGCAAGATAGAAAGCCAGGAGTGGAAACTGGTTGAAGGCGATTATATCTATTGCGCGCCCACAGAAATGCTGATTGAAAAGATCAAAGGCCTGCTTCAGTGATTTAATTTCAAATATTACAATACCAGCTTGCAAGGCAGTCCTTGCCTTGCAAGCAATAAAAAACTTCATTTTTTCCCCACAATTCCACCATAGTATACTCACAATTTTTTTTATGATGACATATCCTGTTCAAGATTGTTCTTAACTTGTACGAAAGATAAAAGTTGGAATTTTAAAAAAAATCATCTATCGTATATATAA
>CALGRI010000246.1 GCA_937880875.1 uncultured Pseudomonadota bacterium | reverse complement strand
TTAGGATAATCTGTACGTAACAAAATGACTTTTATGACTTTTTCAGTCTAATGTCATTTTGTTACGTACAGAAACGAGAACCGGAGCGGACTAACCGACTTTTTCTCCAACAAGGGAGGTCAACGCTAGTATAAGCCCGACAAGCACTGCCAGCGCAACAATCAGGCTGAGAAAAGGACTACCTGTCATGCCTGCTGCGATAAAACCGGCAATGGTTGCTACGCCCGCTACAGCAGCGTATGGTAATTGCGTTTTGACATGATCAATGTGATCACAGGTACAGCCGATGGAAGACAAAACCGTGGTATCAGATATGGGTGAGCAATGGTCGCCAAAAACACCACCGCAAATAACCGCTGCAATAGCCGGGTATACCGACGCATCAAGACCCACTGCAATGGGAATTGCAATTGGCATGAAGATACCGAAGGTTCCCCAGGAAGTGCCTGTTGAAAACGCGGTGAATGATGCGGCAACAAAGACTGATACATATATCATGGACGGTGTTAAGAAATGTTCTGTAACACTGACAATATAACCGGATGTACCAACAGCTTTAGCAGCGCTGCCAATTGCCCAGGCCAAAATCAAAATCAAAATGGCTTCAAGCATTTGACGAATGCCTCCAACCCAGGCATCCCAGGCTTGTGAAAAATTAAAGACCTTGGCTTTTATTGACATATAGGCAGCTACTAGACTGGCTATAAAAAATGCCATAGTGAGGGAAATGACTGAACTGCCGGAACCAAGGGCTTCGATGGTCCCTTTCGCAGGGAAGCCGCCCGTCCATAAAAACATACCGAAGATCATTATGATCAGAAGGATTACCGGTATAATCATGTTCCAGACAGTCGGATGGGAGTCTTCCGGCATTTCAATGGTGACTTCTTCCCTAATCGGTTTGGCATTGTCGCCAATCAGTTTGCCTTCTTTAAGAGCTCTCTCTTCTGCCTTTCTCATCGGACCGAAATCCTTGCCGATCACCGCGATCAGAAACACAAGAAAAATACACGCGATCATATAAAACATATAGGGCATGCTGTAAACAAAAGCATAAAACGGCTCTTCCGTGATACCTGCTTCTTTATACTGAGTAGCAATTAGGCCCACCAGGAACGCACCCCAGGCAGTAATGGGCAACAATGCCGGAACGGCAGCACTTGTCGAGTCGACGATATAGGCCAGCTTTTCCCGGGATATTTTCAGAGAATCTGTGATGGGTCTGAAGATCGGTCCAACAATAACCGGGTTGCTTGAGTCACTGAAGAAAACTGCCAGCCCCCCCAACCAGGTGATAAGCTGTCCCTGTCTTCTCGTTTTAACTTTAGTGCTCAGGGCTTTAGCAAACGCATGGGCGCCTCCCCCTTTTTCGATCATAGCCGCAAAGGCGCCAACAAGCATAAGCATGATGAGAACCGAAGCGTTCCAGCTGTCTCCCAGTGCATTGGAAATAAAGACACGAAACGTATCTATTAAGCCCAAGACAGGGTTCCATCCGGCTATCATTGTGGCACCAACCCAGACACCGGCAAAAAGTGACAATATGACTTGTCTGGTAAGCATGGCCATAATAATTGCTAACAAAGGTGGTAATAATGAAAGAATGCCAAAATCTATTTCCATAACGTTTTCCTCCTCTTACAAAGTTAAAATTTTTTTCTTAACTCGCTTGGCTTTTATTCTACAAACGAATTCCTTGATGCACAAAATTCGTCAAGGTCACAAAATCAAACACAGGTCGGCCGGTAGCTTTCCTTATCGCATTGGAGAACGGAGGCAGATCCGTACATTCCAACACAAATGCTCCAATGTCCGCCTTTTTCATCATTGAGCAAGCACTTGAAACAACATCCTTTTCCACTGTGGGAATATCTATGTCTTCTTCAGGGGAAGAGAAAATTTTATTCCATTCGGAGCAGTCTTCCAAACCTTTAATCTGGACCCGCATTTGTTTTGTAATACCGGCATTTTCCAGATGCTTTTCCGAAAGAGCCCTTTTTTTGGCAGTGATAATTCCGACAGACTGTTGTTTTGTCAGCATATGCTGCACCAGAGGAACTTGCATCAAACTTGAGGTAAATACGGGTATGTTGACTGAATCGGACAATTCTTTTTGAAAGATAGAGTTAAACCCACAACTCGTTGTAATTGCTTTAATCCCTTGTTTTTCCATTTTTTGGGCTTCATCGATCATGGATTGAAGAGTTTCCTGACAAGGATTTTCAAGAATCGTATGGATATTTGCACCTTTTACTCGTGAGTATCTTATGGTGAATTCAAAGGATTCCGGATTCGTGCTGTTTCCAACCAGTTTTTCAAGTTGCACCAGCCCACGAGGACTGCAGCCTTCTTCCCAGCACAGGATGCCAATTAATGGTGTATTATCGTTAATATTTATATTTGCCATTAGAAAAAACCCCTTTATGTGTTTTAAACTGACAATACTGAATTCTATATATTTATTGTTTCCTCGTTGATCTTAATTCCTCTGCTTTTCAACTGATTCATAAATGACTCTGCCGGGACATGCTTTAGCGGAGACAACATCCCTTTTTCTTTTATTTCTCCTGTAGCCAGCATTCTTGCAACGATTGCAGCGGTGTATCCGACACCTTTACTCATGGCTGTAATTCCCGTGTCCAGGTCTCTTTCAATCAACATGGTGCTGGTAAACCGGATCTTTTTATTGTCCTTTAGCCCTTCAAAAATATTTATCATTGCTGTCAGGTCTTTTTCATCAGGTTTATACTCAAGCTGCGGGCCTAAGAATTTATCGAGAAAATCGATTGGGGTAATCTTACCATCCAACCCTTTTACCGGTTGATCACTTAGAAATCCCAGTTCTTTTAATGGTCTCCAAAAAGCACTCCAGCCTGTCCATCGCAATGCATAGCGGCCCGTTTCTCTAATCGTCTTGGATAATCCCATCAAATTCGTGAAGTAAACAGAATCGCCATTGGGAATCGCTTCCAATTCGCCAAGTCCGGGAAAAGTAATGGTGTGCACGAATGATTCGTCATGCTGCCTTTCTGCAGGGATATCGATAATGGTTTTGTTCTTTATGATTCTACCCTCTCTTAATGTGGAGCCAAGCACTCCACGCCATGTCCAGGATATTTTGTAATTCAGCGGATTGTCGCATGCCTTTTTTTCCGGGAACCCACCACAATATGAATTTAAAACATAGAGTTCATCAAATTTTTTGGCTGCATAACCATATGTTATCAGATCAATACCAGGGTCCAGGCCGCATTCGGGCATGATGGCTATACCGGCGGATTTAGCTAATGCGTCAAGCTTTTCCGGATGGTAATCATAGTTGGTATTGACGATGCTGACTTTTGCTTCAATGGCAGCCATATTGGCATATTTTATAAATTCTTTGGGAAGCAGATCAATAACCACATCAGACTGTTTAAACAAATTGGTAAGGGCACTTACATCTTTTGCATTAACAGAAACCGTTTGGATTTTATCCATATTGGTGAAATCAGCTATTTTGGATAATTCATCAAATTGAATATCTGCGCATATTACTCCATCAACTTTTTCATCAGATGCTAAATCGTGCAATACTGTTCTGCCCTGTATTCCACAGCCTCCTAAAACAAGAAATTTCATTTTCACCTCCTAATTATGATTTTCGAACCTGTGATGAATCATTATCGTGGTCAAAAATATCATAATTCCCTTAGATTGAAAGGCTATCTTAATTTTCCAATTTAGGATTATTTATTAGAATAAATATCTATATGGATATTTTGTCAAGTATTAATTTCTCTTTTTGATAAAAATTTGATAGAAAAAAATTACAAGTTCTGCTTTATCCCATTTGTAATGATGGAATCATAAGTTTTAACAATGAAAATGGGCTTTCATTTTCTACTTTCTTTTACCAGGGATATAGTGTTATTTTGTACAGACTTTAAATCTTCATAAACCGTTATTTTTTAGGGTGAGATATCTTTTTAGGGGGAGCGTGGAAAAAATTAAGCTTGATACTATGGATAATGCCATCATTCGTCTACTAACAAAGGATGGGCGCATGCCAGTAGGTGAAATGGCAAAACAACTCAATGTAACCGCACCGACCGTTCGAAAGCGGATAAAAACTCTGGAGAAAAAAGGTATATTCAAAGTCACAGGAGTAATCAATCCCGATCGACACAATGAAATGATAACCGCATTGGTTGCAATGAGCGTCCATTCTGAAGGAAAGCTGGGTGAAATATTAGATAGAGTCTCTAATCTTCCCAATGTTACCTGGGCAGGGATAGTTACCGGGCGTTACGATATAATTGCCGAGGTTGTATGTGTGAGTGGAAAGGATGAATTATATCGATTCACTAGCGAGACTATCCTCGAGCAGGGTAATATCATAAGAAGTGAATCATTCATCATTATGAAATCCAAG
>CALGRI010000245.1 GCA_937880875.1 uncultured Pseudomonadota bacterium | reverse complement strand
TCCTTTAGAAGTGCTATTTTAGACAATCAATTGTCATTGATTAATATCCATCCCAATACAGACAATATTATTCCTGAGCTTGCCACTCACTGGGCCTTTGGGGATGATAAAAAAACCATGTACTTTAAGCTGGACAAATCTGCCAGATGGTCGGACGGTACCCCTGTAACAGCCTGGGATTATGTCTATACCCTTGAATTCATGCGCTCGGAACATATTATTGCACCCTGGTATAACGATTACTACACAAAAGAAATAGAAGCAGTTCTTGTCTATGATGACTACACTATTGGGGTAAAAAGTACCAAGGCCGTGCCTGATCTTTACCTGAAACTGGGGATTTCACCCACACCCAGGCACTATTTTGAAACTCTTGATGAAACATTCGTCCAAACCTATAATTGGAAAATTGTTCCCAATACCGGGGCTTATGAGATCAGCGAGTTTAAAAAAGGAAAATTTATTAAATTCAAAAGGAAAAAAGACTGGTGGGCCAAAGATCGGAAATATTTTAAGAACAGGTTTAATGTTGATATAGTAGTTTTTGATGTGATCCGGGATGGTAATCTTCAATGGGAATATTTTAAAAAAGGCAAGCTTGATGTCTTTGGCCTGACAATGCCCAAATACTGGCATGAGAAATCAAAAATTTCCTTGTTTCAAAAAGGGTATATCAATAAAATATGGTTTTTTAATGATCAGGAGAGATCAGCACAGGGGATGTGGCTTAATCAGGACAGGGAAATATTCAAAGACAGGCGGCTGTGTTATGCCTTTGCCAATGCAATGAATATTGAAAAAGTCATAGATAAAGTGTTAAGGAAAGATTATTTCAGACTGCCCCAGGCTTTTTCCGGGTATGGGCGATATTCTGACGACAATATAAAGCCAAGACTTTATGATATCGCAAAGGTAAATGATTTAATGACGTCTGCCGGCTGGACACGGGGAAGTGATGGTATCTGGCAAAAGGATGGGAAACGCTTCTCGGTTAAGGTCACCTATAGTTTTGAGGAACATATGCCAAGGCTTGTGGTGCTTAAAGAAGATGCATTAAAAGCCGGGATTGAGCTTTTGCTTGAAAGACTGGATTCCACTGCCATGTTTAAAAAATTTTTAGAAAAAAAACATGATGTTGCATGGATGGGATGGAGTACCAATATAAGACCCTCCTATTGGCAGGGATGGCATTCAGACAATGCCCATAAACCCCAGACCAATAATATTACCAACACGGATGATCCCAGATTGGATGAATTGATTGACAATTATAGGGCAAGTTTGAATGAAGAAGAAAGAATAAAACTATCATTGAAAATACAGAATGCCATTCATGAAACCGGTGCTTTTGTACCCACATTTATGGTTCCCTATGTCAGGCTGGGTTATTGGAGATGGCTTGAATTGCCTGACTTCCACGGGACAAGGCGGTCTGAAAGCCTGTTTGACCCCTTTTCCAGCATGACGGGCGGGCTTTTCTGGATAAATGTGGAAAAAAAGGAAGAAACCCTTTATGCAATGAAGTCAGACAGAACCTTTTTGCCCGTTGTTATCAAGGATGAACTATTTAAAAAGGAGTGAGCCCGGGTGGATGAGCAGATTATTCTGGATGTAAGGGAACTTGTAATTGAATTTGACACTGACCTGGGTGTGGTCAGGGCTGTGGACCATTTGGATTTTCAATTGAAAAAGGGCAGGATCCTGGGGCTTGCAGGAGAGTCTGGCTGCGGGAAAAGCGTAACCGCCCTGAGTATCATGCGATTGCTGCCAAAACCGGTTTCCCGGATGGTTCAGGGCCAGGTTTTATTCAATGGTCAGGATATTTCAAGGCTTCCTGTGGATGAGATGCACCATATCCGGGGCAAAAAAATTTCCATGATTTTTCAGGAGCCCATGACAGCCTTAAATCCCGTCCATGGGATAGGCAAACAGATGATTGAAGTTTATAAATTGCATTTTCCAAAAATGTCCTTTCATGAAATGGAAAAAGCTGCAATTCAAATGTTGGAAAAAACAGGGATATCTGATCCGGAAAAAGTGATGAAAAAATACCCCCATCAGCTTTCAGGCGGTATGCGGCAGCGGGTAATGATTTCCATGTCACTTTCATGTGAACCTGACATTCTGATTGCAGATGAACCCACAACGGCCCTTGATGTGACAGTCCAGGCCCAGATCCTGGACTTGATTAAAAATCTTCAAGTAAAATCAGGCATGTCTGTTATTTTAATTACCCATGATCTGGGAGTTATTGCAGAAAATTGTGATGATGTTGTTGTCATGTATGCCGGACGGATTGCTGAAAAAGCAGAAGTGATGACATTGTTTAAACATCCTTGTCATCCCTATACCAAAGGATTGTTAACTTCTATCCCTTCTTTGGCAGGAGAATCCAAAACCATTCTGCCTACAATTAAGGGGGAAGTGCCGTCATTATTGAATATGCCCAAGGCATGCAGGTTTGCAAGCCGTTGTCCATGGGTTGAGGATATTTGTAGAAAAATAGTCCCTTTGGAGCGAAAAATGGGACGAAATCACACAGCAGCCTGCCATTTAGCAGATATACAAAAAAATGAAAAAAGTGATTTTATTTAAAATAATCCTTGATTTTTTAATTCAAAGTCAATAATACTCAACGAAAGCCCTTTGTAGAAAGGCTTAGCAGTTTCGTTCTAAAGGCAAAACCCATCTGTTAGAGTGGCAAGACCTGAAGTTTGAAACTATTATTATTTATTTTAAGTAAGGAGAGTCACAATGGCAAATGGGATCGTAAAATGGTTCAATGATTCAAAAGGGTATGGCTTTATTGAGCAGGAAAACGGACCGGATGTATTTGTTCATCATTCCGGCATACTTGGGGACGGTTTTAAATCACTGAATGAAGGTGACAAGGTCACTTTTGAAGTGGAAGATGGCCAGAAAGGGCCGGCAGCCGTTAACGTAAGTGTTGTATAAGATTTTCAAAGGGTTTTCTTAAGATGGTGTTAGAAAACCCTTTTTTTATGTTCTAAAGCTCCTGGCAGGTTCAATTCTTTATAATTTATTCTTGGGAAAAAGGCGCAGGATAAAGCTATGCAGTATTTTGTATGTCATGGCATAGAATTTTTTACAAATGAATAAGTGGCGATATGACGATTCTTGAAGTTAAAAATCTTAAAAAATATTTTCCTGTCACAGGCGGTGTGTTTTTGCGGCGGACGGGTTGGGTTTATGCCCTTGATGGTGTTTCATTTTCCCTGAACAAAGGTGAAACTCTGGGTATTGTTGGCGAATCTGGCTGCGGCAAAACAACCCTGGGAAGATGTCTCATGGGACTTTATGAACCATCGGAAGGACAGGTTATTATAAAGAACCAGAATGTTTTTCGTCTTAACTCTAAGCAGAGAAAAAAACTGGCCTTAAATTTGCAAATGATTTTCCAGGATCCCTTTGAATCATTGGATCCCAGGCAGACAGTCAAAGAGATCCTTGAAGAAAAATATATTATTCATGGACAAAAAAAGGGGGATTTGGATTCACAAATTAACAACTTGATAAAAAGGGTAGGCCTTTTGCCCGACACCCTTTCTAAATTCCCCCATGAATTTTCAGGCGGCCAGCGCCAGAGAATTGGTATTGCCAGAGCCATCAGCCTGGAACCGGAAATTATTATTTGCGATGAACCTGTTTCAGCACTGGATGTTTCCGTTCAATCTAAAATTTTAAACCTTTTACTCAAACTCCAGCAGAAAATGGGGCTGACCTATGTTTTTATCTCCCATGATTTATCTGTTGTAAAACATGTCTCAGACAGGATTGCCGTCATGTATATGGGTAAAATTGTTGAGGTGGCAAATGCCGATGCTATTTACAATAACGGGCGGCATCCATATACCAAGGCGCTTTTATCATCTATCCCCAGACCGGATCCAACATCTGCCCGGCATAGGATCATCTTAAAAGGAGAGTTGCCTTCAGTGGAGAACCCACCTTTTGGATGCAGGTTCAATACCCGATGTGAGCAGGTTCAAAATATCTGTCAAGAAAAGGAGCCGGTATTGCTTAAAAATGCAGAAGACCCGAACCATTTGACTGCCTGTCATTTTTTCAATTAATTATTTTTTTTATCAAGGACTTAACGAATCAGGTCTGTTTTCTTTTCACAAACACATCAGGAACACTATTTTGTTCAGATATGGGCCAGAATACTTGAAATTTGGAACCATGACCAACCTTGCTAAATGATTTAATAAACCCGTTTTGTTTTTTTACAATGCCGTCAACAACAGCCAGGCCCAGGCCCGTCCCTTTTCCAGTCTCCTTTGTAGTAAAATAGGGATCAAATATTCTTTCCAGAGTTTTTTCATCTATGCCATGACCCGTATCAATTACTTCAAGTCTGATGTATTTACCAGTTAAGATATTGAGACCTGGGAAACTTTGTTGTGTGGAAATTTCAACCTCATGCAATCCCACCGTCAATTCACCACCAGTATCGCCCATGGCCTGATATGCATTTGTGCAAAGATTCATGATGACCTGATGTATTTGGGTCGCGTCTGCTATAATAATTGCCTTGGAAAAAATATTTTCCTTGATCTCTATATTTGAAGGGATTGAGGATCGGATTAATTTAAGAGCTTCCTTTAATAAGGGGGAAACACTCATAGGCCGTGGTTTAAATTCAGACTGCCGGCTGAATGTAAGTATCTGCCGAATCAGTGCTGCGGCTCTTTGTCCACTTTTAATCACCTGAGCAATATGTTCCTTTGCTTTTTCAGGTTGATTAATATGTATTTCAGCCAATTGAGCATATCCAAAAATACCTGCGAGAATATTGTTAAAGTCATGGGCAATACCTCCGGCAAGGGTGCCGATGGCTTCCATTTTTTGAGCCTGCATCAATTGATTTTCAAGTTTTTTCTGTTCGGTAACATCTAATAGGAATCCTCTGATTTGAGTAAGATTGCCGTTTTCATCAAATACACCTGAAGAATTTTCAATGAGGTGAAGAGGGGTTCCATCAATTTTTTTTAAATTGGGTTCATAACCTGTTAATTGTTTTTCTTTTTTAAGAAGATTTAAAAAATCAAATCTCTCGCCAGGATTCACGGAAAGCATTTGAATAGGCGTTTCCATTGCATGTCGAGTGCTGTTGAATCCGAAAATTTTATTATATTCCTTATTACATGCAATCAGTTTTCCCTCAGGGCTTGAGATATAAGTTCCTGAAAAAATTCCTTCAAAGTAGGCGCGATACTGCCCCTCACTTTTTCTTAATTGTTCTTCAGCC
>CALGRI010000244.1 GCA_937880875.1 uncultured Pseudomonadota bacterium | reverse complement strand
CAATTTTTTTTAAACTCCAGGCATCAAAATAGACACTCTTTTTTTCATTGCAATGTTTAAACCCTATCTATCATACTTTTAACACTAAATTCAAAATGGAAATCATTGCATTTTTTCCTGCTGCCATGAACATGCTGTCAAATAAGATGCGCCTGCCCGGGCATGGATTGCGACTCACCCGATTCCCTGCAACCCATACCCCGGCTTCCCCCGGCAGGATTCAATACAAGCAGTGACATCTAATCCTGTCCGTTTTTTGATTTGCATTTTCTTTCCCATAATTGAATTTAATAATTATTTACACAAAGCATAAATGCTGATACTGAGTTACATATTAAGATTTTAAACATTTCAGGTCAGATAACAAACCATTTTACATGGTACTCAGACCTGTTCAGTTACTTGTTCGGCATAAAAGAGGGAGATAAGATGGCAATCAGTAATCATATTGAAAAAGTCAGAGATGGCCTTCGAGAAGGCAAATTTATCTCTGAAGCAGCAGTTTCCCAGGGGATTCTCTTGCCAACTTTACATGAACTTGGGTGGCCGGTTTTTGATACATCCGTTGTTATTCCTGAATTTTCTGTTGAAGGTCGTCGAGTTGATTATGCACTATGTCACCCAGAAAATCGACCATCTGTGTTTATCGAGGTGAAAAAAGTCGGATTATCTGAGGGTGCTGATCGACAATTATTTGAATATGCTTTCCATCTTGGTGTGCCTATGGCAATTTTGACGGATGGGCAAGAATGGAGTTTTTATCTTCCTGGAGAGCAAGGCCGCTACGATGAACGTAGAGTTTACAAACTCGATCTTCTTGGACGAGATATTCCCGAAGCAGAGAATAGACTTGAAAGATACTTAAGCTATAGCAATGTTTGTTCAGGAGCAGCACTAAAGGCCGCAAGATCTGATTATCAGAATGTGGCAAGAGTCAGACTTATCGAAGCTAACCTTCCTAAAGCATGGGATGCATTACTTAAAGAGCAGGATTCTTTGTTATTGGATTTGATTGCTGAAAAGGTTGAAGATCTCTGCGGGTATAAACCAGACCCTGACGCATGTAGCGGATTTCTGGAAAGGCAGGTACAGAATAATCAGCATCCTGAAAAATATAAGCCTGTAGATAGGAAAACGATAAAACAGGTAAAAAAACCTGCCTCTGTACCCGATCGTACCCATACTGTTGATAATTTTAATCTCGTGTTTAAAGGGAAACAGTACGCGGCACGCTCAGCGAGAGAGGTTATGACAAAACTTTTCCAGTTATTATCTCAAGAAGATAATGGTTTTCTTGATAGGTTTGCATCACGCAAACACGGCAAGAAAAGACGGTATCTTGCAAGAGAAAAACTTGAACTATATCCAGGTCGTCCAGATTTGTCAGAACAGCATTCTGTTGAAGTTGTTCCAGGATGGTGGCTTGGTACCAATTATAGCCGCAGAAATATACAGGATATAATAAATCTTGCAATAGAAGTCACTGGCCCTCAACTTCAAAATGATATAACGGCAAATGTGCTGTAATCATTTGCCCGACCTGATCCAACAAGAAAAAATGAACCGGATTTCACCGGTTATTTTCAGTGTTGGGCAGTGTTTTACCGGAGGCTATTGGAATTGCCCAACTCTTTTTTTTGCCTCCGGTTAGCCGCAGATTCTAAACATTAGCTATGAAAAGGATTCTTGATTATGAAGGGTGAAATACCCAAACGAATGAACAGCTTTTCTGAAAAATCCCCTGAAATATTAAAGCCGATTCTGGAGGGGTGCTTTAATGGAACAGAATTCAGAAATAATCTTTTATACTGATTCTGATGGCACAACAAAACTCCAGGTGCAATTGGAAGATGAAACTGTCTGGCTGACTCAAGACCAGATGTCAATGCTGTTTGGAAAAGCAAAATCCACGATTAACGAACATATTAAAAATATTTACGCCGAAGAAGAACTTGAAGAAAGCCAGACCCTAAAGAAATTCGGAATTTCCGAATTTCAGCAGAAAGCCCCGAATTATTACAATCTGGATGTCATAATTTCAGTTGGTTACAGGGTAAAATCAATACAGGAAACAAGGTTCCGCCAGTGGGCGACTAAACGGATTCATGAATACATTGTAAAAGGATTTACAATGGATGATGACCGGTTGAAACAGGAAGGAGCAAGATCAAGATATTTTGAAGAACTTCTGACAGATGCCGGGAAAGTCAGTCATAAAAAAGCGGTCGAAAAAGCAATAACTGAATATGAGAAATACAGAAAAGCTGCGGATACAAAATATATCTCTGATTTTGATCGTGAGATGAAAAAGCTATTGAAAGATGAGCACTGCATCCCGCTTGATTTAATCGATGGAGGTGATTTATGACAGGATTCAACCCCAAATTTGCCATAACCAATCGCATGACATCTGCCATCACTAAGGTTGAACGGGCCCGGGGATTTCTGGAGGCTGCAAGATTATCCGATGACTGGGTAAGGGATATGGGAAATCAGGCCCTTATTAAAGAGGCACATCATACCACCCATATCGAAGGGACAAGGTTGACATTGGACCAGGCTGAACGCTTATGGAAAGGCGAAGTTGTACCTGAGGCTGATCCGGATGACACCAGAGAACTATTGAATTACCGGCCTGCCTTTGAATTTGTATCCGAATGCCTGGATAGCGGAGACCCCATTACCCAAGGCATGATTCGAGAAATTCATCGAAAACTGGTAGAAGGTGTTCGTGGCGGAAGAGCTGATCCAGGTAATTACAGGCGCATACAGAATTATGTAGCCAATTCTCAAACTGGCGAGGTGATTTATACTCCCCCTTCAGCTGTCGAAATACCGATCATGATGTCTGAAATGGTAAAATGGCTTAATTCGGATCTTGAGATCCATCCGGTTTTGATCAGCGGAATCGCCCAGTTTCAACTGGTTCATATTCATCCGTTCCTTGACGGTAACGGGCGAGCTTCAAGGCTGTTGTCAACCCTCTGTCTTTACAAGGCCGGATATGATTTCAAACGTCTGTTCACCATCAGTGAATATTATGATCGTGACAGGTCTACCTTCTATAAAAAAATCCAAAGCGTTCGTGAAACCGGCATGGATATGACCGAATGGTTGGACTATTTCATCACGGGCTTGGAAACTCAAATGATTGAGGTCAAAGAGCGTGGCGAACAGGTAATTCGACGGGATGTTTTAACACAGAAACACAACCTGAATGAAAGACAGGCAAAAGCAATTGAATACCTCCTCCAGTATGACAGACTGACTATCCAGGACTATGAAGTGCTGTGCCCTGAGGTAAACCGACGTAGTTTGCAGCGTGATGTTAAAATAATGCTTGAAAAAGGACTGATTGATAGTGAAGGAGCAACAAATCAGTTGGTTTATCTTTTGAGGGTATAAACTTGCGACATCTTATGACAAAAACTTGTGACAAACTCATGACAGAGCTATCGACATCTGTAAAACCATTTCCGATGGTGGTATTCAAGTGACCATACATATTCTAAAAACATGCGGATAAACCGCAGATTTTGAGGGTTTACAAAACTGAAGGAAATAAAAGCTCCCAAAACACAACCAATAAAAAGTTCCTGTTTTGGGAACTTTTATGTTGACATAAATTAGGGAACGTATTATTAGTAAGTTATGCATGTAATAGCCAGGCCCCAATTGATAAAATTTTACCAACGAGAAGGATATAAGGACGCTAAGGGGCCTATCGATGCATGGTGGCATGAAGCCAATAAAGCCAACTGGCAGTCATGGTCAGAAATAAAGGCGCAATACGGCTCAGCCAGTATTTTAAAAAATAATCGTATTGTCTTTAACTTAGGAGGGAATAAGTACCGATTAATAGTAAAAATCAATTTCCCAACACAGACTGTTTTTATTCGGTTTGTGGGGACCCATAAAGAGTATGATAAAATTAATGCGGAGGAAATATAATGATTAACAAACTTATAAAAACAGAAGAAGACTATAGTTTAGTTCTATCCCGCATTGAAGACATGATGGATGCTGAAGTAAACACACCTGAATCGGAAGAACTTGAACTGCTTGCTACACTAGTTGAACTTTATGAAGATGAACATTATGCGATGGACATACCTGAGCCGATAGATGCAATAAAGTTCAGGATGGAACAGATGGGACTCAATCAGCAAGGCTTGGTGCCCTTTATTGGCAGCAAGAGCAAAGTCTCTGAGATCCTAAATAGAAAAAGGCCATTAACTCTTTCAATGATGCGATCTCTTCACCAAAATTTGGGAATACCGGCTGAAATTTTTTTACAAAAAGCAGGTGGAAGTTTTCCAAAGGCAATCCCTCATTTTGAATGGCATCTCTTTCCATTGAAAGAAATGTTAAAAAGAGGGTGGATTCATCCAATAAAGGATTTAAAAGATTCAGCTGAAGAAGCCATGCGGCTTTTTATTCATAATTGTTGTCCAAATGGGGAAACGATTGAGGCTTGTTTTAGAGAAAATTCCGGAAATCGGACTAATACAAAAACAGATAATTATGCACTTAACTCATGGTGTATGAGGATCATGGCGCTTGCCCAAAAAAACACTCTACAAAGAAAATTTGATCATGCTAATTTCACATCTGACAGCCTTAGAGAGATCGCTAAATTAAGTTTTTTTGATGAGGGCCCCCTACTTGCCCGGGAGTTTCTGGAGAAACATGGAATCCATCTCATCATCGAACGACATCTATCAAAAACATATTTAGATGGTGCTGCCTTATTACTTGAAGATTCGACACCCGTTGTTGGATTAACACTGAGATATGATAGAATTGATAATTTTTGGTTTTGCCTTCTTCATGAATTAGCCCATATCGTATTGCACCTTGGTAAAGAAAATCAATATTTATTTGTAGATGACATGGATGTCAGAACCTTTGGAAGAGTGAAAAAAAATGATATTGAAGACGAAGCCGATTTTCTGGCTAGTGAATCTTTAATTCCAAATAAAGTGTGGTCCACCGCTGCTGCAAAATCAAATCCGACAAAAAAAAATGTGCTTGAATTAGCTGAATATCTAAAAATTCACCCTGCTTGCATAATCGGAAAAGTTCGATTTGAGCAGAATAATTTTAAATTATTATCCAAATTAGTTGGATCAGGTAAAATTAGACCCATTTTTGAGGCCTGATTTTTTAATGATAATGGGAAAAAGAGGACTCAGTATCCTGAAATAAAATTATGAGTGAATATCAATATTATGAATTTCTGGCCATTGACCGTCCGCTGACAGCGGAAGAG